>NZ_RAWF01000045.1:0-42949 GCF_003612075.1 Corallococcus sp. CA041A | reverse complement strand
TGATGCCCGTGGGCCCGGAGGATTTGGCCTACGTCATCTACACCTCCGGCAGCACCGGACGGCCCAAGGGCGTCGCTGTCCACCACCGCGCGTTGATGAACCTCGTCTCCTGGCACCAGCGCACCTATTCGCTGTCTCCCCAGGACTCCACCGCCCTCACCGCGGGCGTCGCCTTCGACGCCTCCACCTGGGAGGTGTGGCCTTCCCTCGCCTCTGGCGCCAGCCTCGTCGTCCCTCCCGACGCCGTGCGTGCGGAGCCATCCCAACTGCTGCAATGGCTGGCACGCGAAGCCATCACCACCTGCTTCATGCCGACGCCCCTGGCCGAGGCCGTGCTGCGTGAGGAGTGGCCTCGCCCCATCGCCCTGCGTGCCCTGCTGACGGGCGGAGACGCCCTCCACCACGGGCCGCCTCCTTCATTCCCCGCCGCCCTCTTCAACCACTACGGGCCCACTGAGAGCACCGTCGTCGCCACCTTCACCCCCGTCGCTGCCTCCTCGCGCGACGACGGCACGCGGCCTCCCATCGGTCGCCCCATCGCCAACACCCGCACCTACGTCCTCGACGCCCACCTCCAGCCGGTGCCCGTGGGTGTCCCCGGTGAGCTCTTCCTCGCCAGTGAAGGCCTCGCCTGGGGCTACCTCGGCCAGCCGGCCCTGAGTGCCGAGCGCTTCATCCCGCACCCCTTCTCCTCCACACCGGGTGCCCGCCTCTACCGCACCGGCGACGTCGTGCGCTGGCGCGCCGACGGCCAGCTGGACTACCTCCAGCGGCTCGACTTCCAGGTGAAGGTCCGCGGCTTCCGCATCGAGCTGGGCGAAATCGAGGCCTCCCTCCTCGCGCACGCTTCCGTGCACGAAGCCGCCGTCCTCGCTCGTGAGGACGTCCCCGGGGACAAGCGCCTCGTCGCCTACGTCGCGCCCGCTTCGGGCCAGCAACTGGACACCTCGGCGGTGCGCACGTTCCTCAAGGAGCGGCTGCCCGAGTACATGGTACCCGCCGCCTTCGTCGTCATGGAGGCCCTTCCCCTCAGCCCCAATGGCAAGGTGGATAGGAAAGCACTGCCCGTCCCTGACGCTTCACCGCTCGCGGACTTCGTCGCTCCTCGCGACGCCACCGAAGAGAAGCTCGCGGACGTCTTCGCCCAGATCCTGCGCGTGGAGCGCGTGGGCGTCCACGATGACTTCTTCGCGCTCGGTGGCCACTCCCTCCTGGCCACCCAGCTCGTCTCCCGCGTCCGCGCGGCCTTCGGTGCGGAGCTGCCGCTTCGAGCCCTCTTCGAGGCCCCCACCGTCGCCGCCTTCGCCGAGCGCCTGCGCACCTCCGCCGCTGGCTCCCGACTCCCGCCACTCCCTGTCGCCACCCACGAGGGCCCGCCGCCCCTGTCCTTCGCGCAGCAGCGGCTGTGGCTGTTGGATCAGCTCCAGCCAGGCAGCGCCGCGTACAACATCCCCGCGGCCCTTCGCCTGAAGGGCCAGGTGGACGTGGAGTCCCTGCGCCGTGCCTTCGAGACGCTGGTCGCACGGCATGAAACGCTGCGCACCACCTTCTTCCAGCACCAGGGCGAGCCCGCGCAGCGCATCCACTCGCCTGGGACGTGGACGCTGTCCCTGCTCGACGTGTCCTCGGTGCCCGAGGCCCGGCGGGAGGAAGAGGCGCGGCGCCTCGCGAACCTGGAGGCCCGGCGTCCCTTCGACCTGGAAGCCGGCCCGCTCCTCCGCACGTCGCTGGTGCGCCTGGGCGACGCGGAGCACCTGCTGCTGGTGACGATGCACCACATCGTCTCCGACGGCTGGTCCATGAGCGTCCTCGTCCGTGAGCTCACCGCGCTCTATGCGGCGTTCCACACGGATCACCTGCCCACCCTCGCGCCGCTGCCCGTGCAGTACGCGGACTTCTCCGTCTGGCAGCGATCATGGCTCCAGGGCGAAACGCTGGAGACCCAGCTCGCCTACTGGAAGGAGAAGCTCGCGGGAGCACCCGCCGCGCTGGACCTGCCCACGGACCGTCCGCGTCCGCCCGTGCAGTCGCATCGGGGCGCCGCGGTGGACATGCGCGTCCCCGCGCAACTCTCCGACGCCCTCAAGACCCTGGCCCAGCGTGAAGGCGCCACGCCCTTCATGCTGCTGCTCGCGGCATGGCAGCTGCTCCTGTCGCGCTACTCCACGCAGGACGACATCAGCGTCGGTACGCCCATCGCCGGCCGCACCCAAGCGGAGACCGAGGGCCTCATCGGCTTCTTCGTCAACACGCTGGTGCTGCGTGCCCACGTGCAGCCACAGGCGACCTTCCGCCAGTTGCTGGCCCAGGTGCGTGGAACGACGCTCGCGGCCTACGAGCACCAGCACGTGCCGTTCGAGAAGCTGGTGGAGACCCTCCAGCCCGTTCGCGACCTGAGCCGCAGCGCGCTCTTCCAGGCGATGTTCTCCTTGCAGAACACGCCCATGGAAGCGCTGCGCGTGCCGGGCCTGTTGTTCGAGCAGCTTCCGCTCGAATCGAACTCCGCGAAGTTCGACCTGACGCTGACGATGCAGGACTCGCCCCAGGGCTTCGTGGGCGTCCTGGAGTACAGCAGCGACCTCTTCGATGCCTCGACCATGCAGCGCCTGGTGGGCCACCTGGGCGTGTTGCTGGAGGCCATCGCTACGCAGCCGGACGCGACGCTCGCGAGCCTGCCGCTACTCACCGCTCCGGAGCGGCAGCGGCTTCTCGTGGACTGGAATGGCCCCAGCGCCGAGTTCCCTCGCGACCTCTGCCTCCATGACGCCTTCAGCGCTCAGGCTCTTCGCACGCCCGACGCGCTGGCCGTCATCTGCCGCGAGGAGCAGCTCACCTTCCGTGAGCTGGACACGCGCGCCAATCAGCTCGCGCACCGGCTGGTGAAGTTGGGCGTCGGCCCCGATGAACGCGTCGTGCTCTGCGTGGAGCGCTCCGTGGAGGCCCTCGTCGGCATCCTCGGCACTCTCAAGGCCGGTGGCGCCTACGTCCCCATCGACCCCAGCTACCCGCGCGACTGGCTCGCCCACGTCCTCCAGGACACCGGCGCTCCCGTCGTCCTCACCCAGCAGCGCCTGCGCGACTCGCTTCCTCCGCACTCCGCGCACACCCTCTGCCTGGACTCCGACTCCGCGGACCTCTCACGTGAGCCCGCGCACGCGCCTGTGACGCATGTCACGCCGGAGCACCTCGCCTACATCATCTACACCTCCGGCAGCACCGGCCGCCCCAAGGGCGTGATGATTCAGCACCGCTCCGTGCTCAATCTTCGCGTCGCCCTTGCCGCCACCGTGCACGCGGATGCTCAGCCTGGGGAGCGCGTCAGCGTCAACGCGCCGCTGTCCTTCGATGCCTCCGTCAAGCAGCTCATCCAGGTGCTCGACGGCCACACCCTCTGCATCGTCCCCGACGAGGCCCGCGCCGACGTCGGAGAGCTCGTCAACCGGATTGCCCAGGACGCCCTCGACGTCCTCGACTGCTCTCCGGCCCACCTGCGCCTGCTGGTGGATGAAGGCCTGCTGGAGCGCAAGGCCATCCCCAGTCGCGTCCTCGTGGGTGGCGAAGCCGTGGACCCCGCCACCTGGCGCCACCTCGCCCAGGCCCCTCGCCCGCGCGTCTTCAACGTCTACGGCCCCACCGAGTGCACCGTCGACGCCACCGCCTGCGCCTTCGATGCGTCTCCGACTCCCACCATCGGAAGGCCCCTGCCCAACGTCCGCGTCTATGTGCTCGACCGCACGTTGCGCCCCGTGCCCGTGGGCGTCGCCGGTGAGCTCTTCATCGGCGGTGAGGGCGTCGCGCGCGGCTACCTCAATCGGCCGGAGCTGACCGCGGACCGCTTCATCCCGGATGCCTTCTCCTCCACGCCCGGTGCCCGCCTCTACCGCACGGGCGACGTGGTGCGCTGGCGCACGGATGGGATGCTCGACTACCTGGGCCGCGCCGACTTCCAGGTGAAGATCCGCGGCTTCCGCATCGAACTGGGTGAAGTCGAAGCCGCGCTCCTCAAGCACCCCCAGGTGCACGCAGCAGTGGTGCTGGCGCGCGAGGATGTGCCCGGCGACAAGCGGCTCGTGGCCTACGTGGTGCCTCCAGAAGGCACTGAGTCCGCGCCCACGCCCGAGGTCCTCAAGGACTGGCTCAAGCAGTTCCTGCCCGAGCACATGCGCCCCTCGGCGCTCCTCGTGCTGGAAGCGCTGCCGCTCAACACCAACGGCAAGGTGGATCGCAAGGCCCTGCCCGCGCCCCAGGGCACCTCGCTCGCCTCCACCTACGTCGCGCCGCGCACCCCCACAGAAGAGCAACTCGCCACCCTCTTCACGCAGGTGCTGCGCGTGGAGCGCGTGGGCATCCACGACGACTTCTTCGCGCTCGGAGGCCACTCCCTGCTGGCCACCCAGCTCGTCTCTCGCATCCGCGCCACCTTCCGCGCGGAGCTGCCGCTGCGGGCCCTCTTCGAAGCGCCCACCGTGGCCACGCTCGCCGAGCGCCTCCAATCCCAGACGCCGAGCCTCCGCCTCCCGCCGCTCACCCGGACCGAGGTGGACGGGCCTCAGCCCCTGTCCTTCGCCCAGCAGCGGCTCTGGTTCCTGGATCAACTCACGCCGGGCGATGCGTCCTACAACATCCCCACGGCGCTCCGGCTGACGGGTCAGGTGGACGTGGAGTCGCTGCGCCGCGCGTTTGAAGCGCTGGTCGCTCGTCACGACGCCCTGCGCACCACCTTCCGCGACAGCGAGGGGCAGGCCACCCAGCACATCCACACGCCCGGCACGTGGGCGTTGCCGTTCACCGACCTCTCCACGCTGCCCGAGGCGCGGCGCGAAGACGAAGCACAGCGGAAGGTCGAAGCGGACGCACGTCAGCCGTTCGACCTGCGGAACGGTCCGCTGCTGCGCACCGCGCTCGTGCGGCTGGCGGCGGAAGAACACCTGTTGCTCGTGACGATGCACCACATCGTCTCCGACGGCTGGTCCATGAGCGTGCTCGTCCGCGAGCTGGTGGCCTTCTATGAAGCCTTCAGTACCGGTCAGGCGCCCGCGCTGGCTCCGCTGCCGGTGCAGTACACGGACTTCGCGGCGTGGCAGCGCGACTGGCTCCAGGGCGAGACGCTCGACGCGCAGCTGGGCTACTGGAAGCAGCAGCTCGGAGGGGCTCAGGCCACGCTGGAGCTGCCCACGGATCATCCCCGCCCGGCCATCCAGTCCCACGCGGGCGCGACCCACGCCGTGAGGATTCCCCAGGCTGCGTCCGACGCGCTCAAGGCCCTGGCCCAGCGCGAAGGTGCCACGCCCTTCATGGTGCTGCTCGCGGCCTGGCAGGTGCTCCTGTCTCGCTACGCAGGCCAGGACGACATCACCGTGGGTTCGCCCATCGCGGGCCGGACCCAGGCGGAAACCGAAGGACTCATCGGCTTCTTCGTCAACACGCTCGTCCTGCGTACGCGCGTGACGCCGGAGAGTTCCTTCCGCCAGTTGCTCGCCCAGGTGCGCGGCACGACGCTCGCTGCGTACGAGCATCAGCACGTGCCCTTCGAGAAGCTGGTGGAGGTGCTCCAGCCCGTGCGGGACACGAGCCGCAGCCCCCTCTTCCAGGCGATGTTCGTCCTCCAGAACGCCCCGGGAGAAGCGCTGCGCGTTCCGGGCCTCACCTTCCGGCAGGTCGTCGCCGAGGGCCACTCCGCCAAGTTCGATCTCACCCTGACGTTGCAGGACTCACCGCAGGGCTTCACCGGCTGGATGGAGTACAGCACCGCGCTCTTCGAGCGGAGCACCCTCGAGCGGATGGGCAACCATCTGCGCACGCTGCTGGAGGCCGTGGCCGCGAAGCCCGAGCAGCCCATGGCCGGGCTGTCCCTCCTCTCCAGCGAAGAGCATCAGCGCGTCCTCGTGGAGTGGAATGACACGGCCGCCGTCAGCCCGACGGACGTGCCAGTCCACGTCCACTTCGCCCAGCAGGCCCAGAGCACGCCCGACGCGGTGGCCCTGGTGCTGGGGGATGACTCGCTGACGTATGCCCAGTTGGATTCACGCGCGAACCAACTGGCCCATCACCTGCGGGCCCTGGGCATCGTCCCCGGTGCACGCATCGGCCTCGCCATCGAGCGGTCCTTCGAGTTGGTGACCGCGCTCCTCGCCATCCTCAAGGTGGGCGCGGCCTTCGTCCCCGTGGACCGCAATGCGCCCGTGGAGCGCATCGCCGCACTGCTGGAGGATGCGGACGTCAGCGTGACGATCGCGCACCAGCCCTTCGCGTCACTGCTGCCCGCTTCCGGCACCCGCGTCTGGTTGGATACCCAGGCCACGGAGATCGCCGCGCGCCCCACGCATGCGCCGGACGTCCGCGTGGACGGTGAAGCCCTGGCCTACGTGATGTTCACCTCGGGCTCCACGGGCCGCCCCAAGGGCGTCTGCGCGCCACACCGGGGCATCACGCGCCTGGTGCTCGGCAACACCTTCATGCGCTTCGGGCCGGATGAAGTCTGGCTCCAGGCCGCCCCTGTTGCCTTCGATGCGTCCACGCTCGAAATCTGGGGCGCGCTGCTGCACGGCGCAAAGCTCGTCCTCGCTCCGCCGCATTCCCTGTCGCTGGAGGAACTGGCCGCGCAACTGCGCCACCACCGCGTGACGTCGCTCTGGCTCACCGCCGCCCTCTTCGAGCAGATGGCCCTGCACCAGGGCGAAGCGCTCGCGGGCGTGCGCCAGGTCCTCGCGGGTGGCGACGTGCTGCCCGCCTCCCGCGTTCGCGAGCACCTGGCCCGCCTGCCGGAAGGCACCACTTTCATCAACGGCTACGGCCCCACGGAGAACACGACCTTCTCCACCACCTTCGCCATGCATCGCGACTCGGTGGTGGGCGGTTCGGTGTCCATCGGCCGGCCGCTCTCCAACTCCACGGTCTACGTGCTCGACGCGAACCTGCGCCCGGTGCCCGAGGGCGTCGCGGGTGAGGTGTACGTCGGAGGCCAGGGTCTGGCCTGGGGCTACCTGAACCGCCCCGACCTGACCGCGGAACGCTTCGTCGCCCATCCCTTCGCGTCCACGCCGGGCGAGCGCCTCTACCGCACGGGCGACAAGGCCCGCTGGAAGGCGGACGGCACGCTCGACTTCCTGGGTCGCGTCGACTTCCAGGTGAAGGTGCGGGGCTTCCGCATCGAGCTGGGTGAAATCGAAGCCGTGCTGCGCGCCTTCTCGGGCGTCAACGAGGCCGTCGTCGTGGCCCGGGGCGCGGACGCGGACAAGCGCCTCATCGGCTACGTCAGCGCGAGCGAAGGCCACTCGCTGGACTCGGACGCGCTCAAGGCCCAGCTCCGGCGGAGCCTGCCGGAGTACATGGTGCCGGCGGCCTTCGTGGTGCTGACCGCGCTGCCTCTCAACGCCAACGGCAAGGTGGACCGCAAGGCCCTGCCAGAGCCGGAGGAGACCGCGCGCGCCGTCGCCTACGTCGCACCGCGCACCGCCACGGAGAAGCAGCTGGCGGCCCTCTTCGCCGAAGTCCTCCGGGTGGAGCAGGTGGGCCTCCACGATGACTTCTTCGCGTTGGGAGGCCACTCGCTGCTGGCCACCCAGCTCGTCTCGCGCGTGCGGACCACGCTCGGGTTGGAGCTGCCCCTGCGGGCCCTCTTCGATGCGCCGACCGTCGCCGCTCTCGCGCTGAAGCTCGCGGACGCGCGGCCCGCCGCGGCCCGAGGGGCTCTTCCGCTCCGGCCCACCTCACGCAAGGGAGCCATTCCGCTCTCCTTCGCCCAGCAACGCCTCTGGTTCCTGGATCAGCTCACGCCGGGGGATGCGTCGTACAACATTCCGTCCGCGCTCCGGCTGCAGGGGCCGGTGGACGTGGCGTCGCTGCGCCGCGCTTTCGAGTCCCTGGTCGCGCGTCACGAATCCCTGCGCACCACCTTCCATGAGCATGAAGGCCAGGCCACGCAGCACATCCACCTGCCGGACGCGTGGGCACTGCCGCTCGTGGACCTGTCCTCGCTGCCCGACGCGCAGCGCGAAGCCGAGGCCCAGCGCCGCATCGCGAAGGAGGCGAACCAGCCCTTCCACCTGGAGCGCGGACCGCTCCTGCGCACGACGCTGGTACGGCTGGCGGAGGAGGACCACCTCCTGCTCGTGACGATGCACCACATCGTCTCCGACGGCTGGTCCATGGGCGTGCTCGTCCGCGAGCTGATCACCTTCTACGAGGCCTTCACCTCCGGCCAGACGCCCACGCTGGCCCCGCTGCCGGTGCAGTACGCGGACTTCGCGGAACGGCAGCGCCAGTGGCTCCAGGGAGAGGCGTTGGACGCGCAGCTGGGTTACTGGAAGCAGCAGCTCGCGGGCGCGGCGTTCGCGCTGGAGCTTCCCACCGACCATCCGCGTCCGGCCATCCAGTCCCACCAGGGCGCGGCCGTCTCCGTCCGGATTCCCCAGGCGACGTCCGACGCGCTCAAGGCGCTGGCCCAGCGTGAAGGCGCCACGCCCTTCATGGTGCTGCTGGCGGCCTTCCAGGTGCTCCTGTCGCGCTACGCCGCGCAGGACGACATCACCGTGGGCTCGCCCATCGCGGGCCGCACGCAGGCGGAGACCGAGGGCCTCATCGGCTTCTTCGTCAACACGCTCGTCCTGCGCACGCGCGTGGCGCCGGAGGACTCCTTCCGGACGCTGCTCGCCCAGGTGCGCGGCACGACGCTCGCGGCCTACGAGCACCAGCACCTGCCCTTCGAGAAGCTGGTGGAGGTCCTCCAGCCCGTGCGGGACGCGAGCCGCAGCCCGTTGTTCCAGGTGATGTTCGCCCTCCAGAACGCCCCGGTGGGAGACCTGCGCGTTCGCGGACTCACCTTCCAGCAGGTCATCACCGAAGGGCGCTCCGCGAAGTTCGACCTCAACCTGGCGATGCAGGACTCGCCCCAGGGCTTCGTGGGTTCGCTGGAGTACAGCACCGCTCTCTTCAAGCGCGGCACCGTGGAGCGGATGGCCCGCCAGCTGCTCACGCTGCTGGAGGCCGTGACCGCCAGTCCCGAGCAGTCCGTGTCCGGACTGTCCCTCCTCTCCAGCGAGGAGCGGCAGCGCATCCTCGTGGAGTGGAACGACACCGCCGTCGCCAGTCCCACGGACATTCCCGTCCACGTCCACTTCGCGCGGCAGGCGCAGCGCGCGCCCGAGGCCATCGCCCTCGTCATGGGGGAGGCCTCGCTGACGTATGCGCAGCTGGACGCGCGCGCGAACCAACTGGCCCACCACCTGCGCGACCTCGGCATCGTTCCGGGTGCGCGTGTCGGTCTCGCCGTCGAGCGGTCCTTCGAGCTGGTCGCGGCGCTCCTCGCCATCCTCAAGGTGGGTGCCACCTACGTCCCCGTGGACCGCAATGCGCCCGTGGAGCGCATCGCGTCCCTGCTGGAAGACGCGGACGTCCACTTCGTCGTCACCCACCAGCCCTTCGCGTCACTGCTGCCCGCCACCGGCACCCGCGTCTGGCTGGATGCGCAGCGCGACGTCATCGCCACCCGGCCCACCCACGCCCCCGATGTCCGCGTGGACGGCGAGGCCATGGCCTATGTGATGTTCACCTCCGGGAGCACCGGCCGTCCCAAGGGCGTCTGCATTCCGCACCGGGGCATCACGCGAATGGTGGTCGGCAGCACCTTCATGCGCCTCGGCGCGGACGAGGTCTGGCTGCATGTCGCCCCCATCGCCTTCGACGCCTCCACGCTCGAAATCTGGGGCGCGCTGCTGAATGGTTCGAAGCTCGTCCTCGCGCCGCCCCACTCGCTGTCGTTGGAGGAGCTGGCCGCGCTGTTGCGCCACCACGGCGTGACGACGCTGTTCCTGACGACCGCGCTCTTCGAGCAGATGGCCCTGCACCAGGGCGAAGCGCTCGCGGGCGTGCGCCAGATTCTCTCCGGTGGCGACGTGCTGCCCGCGGACCGCGTGCGCGAGCACCTGGCCCGCATCCCCGAAGGCGCCAGCTTCCACAACGCCTACGGCCCCACGGAGAGCACCACCCTCGCCACCACCTTCGCCATGGGGCATGGCTCGCACGTGGAAGGAGCCATCCCCGTCGGCCGGCCGCCCTCCAACTCCACGGTCTACGTGTTCGACGCGAACCTGCACCCGGTGCCCGTGGGCATTGCCGGCGAGGTGTACGTCGGCGGCCAGGGCCTGGCCTGGGGCTACCTGCACCGCCCGGACCTGACCGCGGAGCGCTTCATCCCCCACCCCTTCGCCTCCAGTCCGGGCGAGCGCCTCTACCGCACGGGAGACCAGGCCCGCTGGAGGGAGGACGGCACGCTCGACTTCCTGGGCCGTGTCGACCTCCAGGTGAAGGTACGTGGCTTCCGCATCGAGCTGGGCGAAATCGAGACCGCGCTGCGCTCCGCCGCCAGCGTCAACGAAGCGGTCGTCGTGGCGCGGGGCACCGGCGCGGACAAGCGCCTCATCGGCTACGTCACCGCGCGCGCGGGCCATGCGCCGACCCCGGACACGCTCCGGGCAGGCCTCAAGCAGCGGCTGCCCGAGTACATGGTGCCGTCTGCCTTCATGGTGCTGGACGCGCTGCCCATCAACGCCAACGGCAAGGTGGACCGCAAGGCCCTGCCGGAGCCGGGGAACACGCCTCGGAGCACCGTCTTCGTCGCGCCGCGCACCGCCACCGAGGAGCAGCTGGCCACCCTCTTCGCCGAGGTCCTCCGCGTGGAGCGCATCGGCGTGCGGGACGACTTCTTCGCCATGGGAGGCCACTCGCTGTTGGCCACCCAGCTCGTCTCGCGCGTGCGCTCCACCTTCCGTGTGGAGCTGCCGCTGCGGGCCCTCTTCGAGGCGCCCACCGTCGAACGCCTCGCGCCGAAGCTCGAGGAGGCCCAGACCACCGGGCTCCGCGCACCGCCGCTGCGGCCCATGCCACGAGAAGGCGCCATTCCGCTGTCCTTCGCGCAGCAGCGCCTGTGGCTACTGGATCAGCTCCAGCCGGGAGACATCTCGTACAACATCCCCACCGCCCTGCGACTGACGGGCCCGGTGGACCTGGAGTCGTTGCGCCGCGCCTTCGAAGCGCTGGTGGAGCGCCACGAATCGCTGCGCACCACGCTCTCCACGTCGCAGGAGGAGCCGTCGCAATGCATCCAGGAGCCCTCCAGCTGGGAGCTGCCCCTCATCGACCTGACGTCCCTGCCTGAGACGCAGCGGGAGGAGGAGGCCCAGCGCGCGGCGGCCACGGAAGCCCGGCGTGCCTTCAACCTCTCCACGGGCCCGTTGCTGCGCAGCACGCTGGTGCGGCTGGGACAGGATTCGCACCTGTTGCTGGTGACGATGCACCACATCGTCTCCGACGGCTGGTCCATGGGCGTGCTCGTCCGGGAAGTGGCGGCCTTCTACGAAGCCTTCGTCGCGGGCCAGTGGCCCTCGCTCCCGCCGCTGCCCGTGCAGTACGCGGACTTCTCGATGTGGCAGCGAGGCTGGCTCCAGGGTGAGGCCCTGGACGCGCAGCTGGGCTACTGGAAGAAGCAGCTCGGGGGGGCACCTTCCGCGCTGGACCTGCCCACGGACCGCCCGCGTCCGCCGGTGCAGTCACGCCGAGGCGCCACGGTGGACGTGCGCATCCCGTTGGAGGTCTCCCAGTCCTTGAAGGCCCTGGCCCAGGATGAAGGCGCCACGCCCTTCATGCTGCTGCTCGCGGCCTGGCAGCTGCTCCTGTCGCGCTACTCCACGCAGGACGACATCAGCGTGGGCACGCCCATCGCGGGCCGCACCCAGGCGGAGACCGAGGGCCTCATCGGCTTCTTCGTCAACACGCTCGTGCTGCGCGCCCACGTGCAGCCGCAGGCGACCTTCCGTGAGTTCCTCGCGCAGGTGCGCCGCACGACGCTCGCGGCCTATGAGCACCAGCACCTGCCCTTCGAGAAGCTGGTGGAGGTCCTCCAGCCCTCGCGAGACCTGAGCCGCAGCGCGCTCTTCCAGGCGATGTTCTCCCTGCAGAACACGCCCACCGAAGCGCTCCGCGTGTCCGGGCTGTCCTTCCAGAGCGTCCCGGTGGACACCCGGTCCTCCAAGTTCGACCTCACGCTCACCCTCGGCGAGTCACCCCAGGGCTTCGTCGGGCTGCTGACGTACGCGACGGACCTCTTCGATGTTTCGACGGTCCAGCGAATGTCCGGACACCTGGGCGTGCTGCTGGAGGCCATCGCCGCCCAGCCGGACGCGACGCTCGCGGGCCTGCCCCTGCTCACCGCGCCAGAGCGGCAGCGGCTCCTCGTGGACTGGAATGGCCCCAGCGCCGAGTTCCCTCGCGACCTCTGCCTCCATGACGCCTTCAGCGCCCAGGCCCTTCGCACGCCCGACGCGCTGGCCGTCATCTGCCGCGAGGAGCAGCTCACCTTCCGTGAGCTGGACACGCGCGCCAATCAGCTCGCGCACCGGATGGTGAAGCTGGGCGTCGGCCCCGACGTGCGCGTCGTGCTCTGCGTGGAGCGCTCCGTGGAGGCCCTCGTCGGCATCCTCGGCACTCTCAAGGCCGGTGGCGCCTACGTCCCCATCGACCCCAGCTACCCGCGTGACTGGCTCGCCCACGTCCTCCAGGACACCGGCGCTCCCGTCGTCCTCACCCAGCAGCGCCTGCGCGACTCTCTTCCTCCGCACTCCGCCCACACCCTCTGCCTGGACTCCGACTCCGCGGAATTCGCTCTTGAGTCCCAGGACGCTCCGGTGACGTCGGTCACGCCGGAACATCTGGCGTACATCATCTACACCTCTGGCAGCACCGGCCGCCCCAAGGGCGTGATGATTCAGCACCGCTCCGTGCTCAATCTTCGCGTCGCCCTCGCCACCACCGTGCACGCGGACGCGCGGCCGGGAGAGCGTGTCAGCGTCAATGCGCCGCTGTCCTTCGACGCCTCCGTCAAGCAGCTCATCCAGGTGCTCGACGGCCACACCCTCTGCATCGTCCCCGACGAGGCCCGCGCTGACGTCGGCGAACTCGTCAACCGGATTGCCCAGGACGCCCTCGACGTCCTCGACTGCTCTCCCGCGCACCTGCGCCTGCTGGTGGACGAAGGCCTGCTGGAGCGCAAGGCCATCCCTCATCGCGTCCTCGTGGGTGGTGAAGCTGTGGACCCCGCCACCTGGCGTCACCTGGCCCAGGCTCCGCGCCCGCGCGTCTTCAACGTCTACGGCCCCACCGAGTGCACCGTCGACGCCACCGCCTGCGCCTTCGATGCGTCTCCGACTCCCACCATCGGCAGGCCCCTGCCCAACGTCCGCGTCTATGTGCTCGACCGCACGTTGCGCCCCGTGCCCGTGGGCGTCGCGGGGGAACTCTTCATCGGTGGTGAGGGCGTCGCGCGCGGCTACCTCAATCGGCCGGAGCTGACGGCGGACCGCTTCATCCCGGATGCTTTCTCCTCTACGCCCGGTGCCCGCCTCTACCGCACCGGCGACGTGGTTCGCTGGCGTGCGGACGGGATGCTCGACTACCTGGGCCGTGCTGACTTCCAGGTGAAGATCCGCGGCTTCCGCATCGAACTGGGTGAAATCGAGTCCTGCCTGCTGGGACATCCCGCCGTGCATCAAGCCGTTGTCCTCGCCCGCGAGGACGTGCCCGGAGACAAGCGGCTCGTCGCCTATCTCGTCCCCGAGGCGGGAGAGTCCCTGGACTCCACCGAGCTGCGCACCTTCCTCAAGCAGAACCTGCCCGAGTACATGGTGCCCTCCGCGTTCCTCGTGCTGGAGGCCCTGCCGCTCAACACCAACGGCAAGGTGGACCGCAAGGCACTGCCCGCCCCCCAGGGCACGGCGCTCGGGTCCACCTACGTCGCGCCGCGCACCGCCACCGAGGAGCAGCTCGCGGCCCTCTTCATTCAGGTGCTGCGTGTCGAGCGCGTGGGCGTACACGACGACTTCTTCGCGCTCGGCGGTCATTCGCTGCTGGCGACCCAGCTCGTCTCGCGCGTGCGCTCCACGTTCCGCGTGGAGCTGCCGCTACGGGCCCTCTTCGAAGCGCCCACCGTGGCCGCGCTCGCGGAGCGGCTCCAGACGGCCACGCCGAACCTCCATCTGCCCGCGCCCACCCAGACGCACGCGGACGGCCCGCGGCCGTTGTCCTTCGCTCAGCAGCGGCTGTGGCTGTTGGATCAGCTCCAGCCCGGGGACGCGTCGTACAACATCCCCACCGCGCTCCAGCTCTCTGGGCAGTTGGACGTGGAAGCCCTGCGCCGCGCCTTCGAAGCGCTCATCCAGCGCCACGAGGCCCTGCGCACCACCTTCCACGAGCACCAGGACCAGCCCATCCAGAACATCCACGCTCCCGGCGGTTGGACTCTGCCGCTCGTGGACCTCTCCGCCCGGCCTGAAGCACTCCGGGAAGAAGAGGCGCGGCGGATGGCCAACGAGGAAGCACGGAAGCCGTTCGACCTCGCCAGGGGTCCGCTGCTGCGCAGCACGCTGGTGCGGCTGGGACAGGACTCACACCTGTTGCTCGTGACGATGCACCACATCGTCTCCGACGGCTGGTCCATGGGGGTCCTCGTCCGGGAAGTGGCGACCTTCTACGCGGCCTTCTCCACGGGCCAGTCGCCCTCGCTCCCGCCGCTGCCCGTGCAGTACGCGGACTTCGCGGCGTGGCAGCGGAACTGGCTCCAGGGAGAGGCCCTGGACGCGCAGATCCGCTACTGGAAGCAGCAGCTCTCCGGAGCACCCGCGGCGTTGGAGCTGCCCACGGACCACCCGCGCCCGCCCGTGCAGTCGCACCGGGGTGACTCGGTGGAAGTGCGCATTCCCAAGCACATCGCGGATGCCCTCAAGGCGCTCTCACAGAGAGAAGGCGCCACGCCGTTCATGACGTTGCTGGCGGCGTTCCAGGTGCTGCTGTCGCGCTACTCCGCGCAAGACGATGTCAGCGTGGGTTCACCCATTGCCGGCCGCACCCAGGCGGAGACCGAAGGCCTCATCGGCTTCTTCATCAACACGCTCGTCCTGAGAGCCCAGCTGAATCCTCGGGCGACGTTCCGTGAACTGCTGGCCCAGGTGCGAGACACGACGCTCGCGGCCTACGACCATCAGCACCTGCCGTTCGAGAAGCTCGTGGAGGCCGTGCAGCCCACGCGCGACCTGAGCCGCAGCCCGCTGTTCCAGGCCATGTTCGTCCTGCAGAACACGCCCACCGAGGCGCTGCGCCTGCCGGGCTTGTCCTTCCAGGCCCTGCCGCTGGAATCACACTTCGCCAAGTTCGACCTCTCCCTGGGTCTGCGTGAAGGCCGGGACGGATTCGTCGGTTCATTCGACTTCGCGACCGACCTGTTCGACGTGGCGACCATCCAGCGTCTGGCTGGACACTTCGAGGTGTTGCTGGAGGCCCTCGCGACGAAGCCGGACACCCGATTGGGTGACCTGCCGCTGCTCACTGACTCCGAGCGCAAACAGATCCTCGTCGATTGGAATCCCCCCGCATCGCAGGTGCCGCAGGAGTCCAGCATCCCAGCGATGGTGGAGGCCCAGGTGCGCCGCACGCCGGATGCGCTCGCCGTCATCACGCCCGAGCGGCAGCTGACGTACCGGGAGCTGGACGCGAAGGCGAACCAGCTCGCGCACCGTCTGCGCGGACTTGGCGTCGGGCCCGAAGTCCGCGTCGGCCTGTGCGTCGAGCGCACCGAGGACCTCGTCATCGGCGCTCTCGGCATCCTCAAGGCCGGTGGCGCCTACGTGCCGCTGGACCCCAGCTACCCGCGTGAGCGCCTGGGCTGGCTGCTGGAGGACGCCCAGGGTCCTGCGCTCGTGGCGCACTCCCATCTGCTCTCGGCGCTGCCTGAAACCAGCGCCACGCCGGTGTGCCTCGACTCGGACGTGGAGCTGGCGAAGCAGCCGACGACGTCTCCGCTCGTGGACATCCACGCCGGACACCTCGCCTACCTCATCTACACCTCCGGCAGTACCGGCCGTCCCAAGGGCGTCGCCATCTCCCATGGCAACGCTGTCTCCTTCCTCCACTGGGCCCTGGAGACCTTCTCGCCGGAGGAGTTGAAGGGCACCCTCGCCGCGACGAGCCTCAACTTCGACCTCTCCGTCTTCGAACTCTTCGCGCCGCTCTCCAGTGGTGGTGCGGTGGTCGTGGCCCGCAACGCCTTGCACCTGGCGGAGCTGCCTACGGCCTCTCACGTCACCCTCGTCAACACCGTGCCCTCCGCCATGGCGCAACTGCTGCGCCTGGGTGCGGTGCCGCCCTCCGTGCGTGTCATCAACCTCGCCGGTGAGGCCCTGCCGGAGACGTTGGCGAAGCAGGTCTACGCCGTCCCCACGGTGCAGAAGCTCTTCAACCTCTACGGGCCTTCCGAGGACACCACCTACTCCACCGCCTCCCTCGTCGGTCGGGACGAGGTGCCCCTCATCGGCAGGCCCCTGCCCGCGACGCGTGCCTACGTGTTGGACGCGTCTCTCCAGCCGGTGCCCGTGGGTGTCGCAGGTGAGCTGTACCTCGCGGGTGAAGGCCAGGCTCGTGGCTACCTGCTTCGCCCGGAGCTCACAGCGGAGCGCTTCGTACCGGAGCCCTACGGTCCTCCCGGCGGCCGCATGTACCGCACGGGCGACCGCGTCCGTTACCGCCTCGACGGGCGCCTGGAGTACCTCGGCCGCATCGACTTCCAGGTGAAGGTGCGCGGCTTCCGCATCGAGTTGGGCGAAATCGAAGCCGCGCTCCGCCGCGCCCCGGGACTCAAGGACGCCGTCGTCGTCGCCAAGGGTGAGGCCGCCGACAAGCGCCTCGTCGCCTACGTCACGCCCAAGGCTGAGACCTCCCTGGAAGTGGAGGCCCTCAAGGCCCATCTGCGTCAGGGCCTCCCCGAGTACATGGTGCCCTCCACCTTCGTGGTGATGGACGCCCTGCCCCTCAACTCCAACGGCAAGGTGGACCGCAAGGCCCTGCCGGAGCCGGAGGCGCCCCAGTCCGGCAACACCTACGAAGCGCCTCGCACGGAAGTCGAAGCGAAGCTGGCCTCCATCTGGGCGGAAGTCCTGCGTCTGCCCCAGGTGGGCGTGAAGGACTCCTTCTTCGAGCTGGGCGGGCACTCACTGCTGGCCACCCAGGTGGTGTCGCGCGTCCGCGCGGAGTTCAACGTGGAACTCCCCCTGCGCGCGCTCTTCGAGTCCCCCACCGTGGAGGCGCTCGCCGGGCGGCTGCACGGAAGCGCCACCTCCCAGGCTCCGAAGCTCACCCGCGTCTCGCATGACGGTCCGCTGCCGCTGTCCTTCGCTCAGCAACGGCTATGGCTGTTGGATCAGCTCCAGCCCGGCGACGCGTCGTACAACATCCCTACTGCCCTCCAGCTCTCGGGGCACTTGGACGTCGAGGCCCTGCGCCGTGCCTTCGAGGCGCTCGTCGCCCGTCACGACGCCCTGCGCACCACCTTCCACGAGCACCAGGACCAGCCCATCCAGACGGTCCACGCGCCCAGTGGTTGGACCCTTCCGCTCGTGGACCTCTCAACCCGGCCTGAGACGCTGCGGGAAGAAGAGGCGCGGCGACTGGCCAACGAGGAAGCGCGGAAGCCGTTCGACCTCGCCAGGGGACCGCTGCTGCGCAGCACGTTGGTGCGGCTGGCAGAAGACTCGCATCTGTTGCTCGTGACGATGCACCACATCGTCTCCGACGGCTGGTCCATGGGCGTCCTCGTCCGGGAGATGGTGGCCTTCTACGAGGCCTTCTCCACGAGCAGCACGCCCGCTTTCGCGCCGCTGCCCGTGCAGTACGCGGACTTCGCCGCCTGGCAGCGGAACTGGCTCCAGGGTGAAGCGCTGGACGCGCAGATCCACTACTGGAAGCAGCAGCTCTCCGGAGCACCCGCGGCGTTGGAGCTGCCCACGGACCGCCCGCGACCGCCCGTGCAGTCGCACCGAGGCGCAACGGTGGACGTGCGCATCCCCTCGGAGGTCTCTCACGCGCTCAAGGCCCTGGCACAACGGGAAGGTGCCACGCCGTTCATGACGTTGCTGGCGGCGTTCCAGGTGCTCCTGTCGCGCTACTCGGCACAGGACGACGTCAGCGTCGGTACGCCCATCGCCGGCCGCACCCAGGCGGAGACCGAAGGCCTCATCGGCTTCTTCATCAACACCCTGGTCCTGCGCGCCCAGATGGATTCGCGTGCAACGTTCCGTGAGCTGCTGACTCAAGTGCGCGGCACGACCTTCGCGGCCTTCGAACATCAGCACCTGCCGTTCGAGAAGCTGGTGGAAGCCGTGCAGCCCACGCGCGACCTGAGCCGCAGTCCGCTCTTCCAGGCCATGTTCGTCCTGCAGAACACACCGAATGAGGCGCTGCGTCTGCCGGGACTGTCCTTCCAGGCCCTGCCGTTGGACGCCCACTTCGCGAAGTTCGATCTCTCGCTCGGTCTACGTGAAGGCCGGGACGGATTCGTCGGCACGCTGGAGTACGCGACGGACCTGTTCGATGCCGAGACCATCCAGCGCATGGCTGGGCACTTCGGCGTGTTGCTGGAGGCCATTGCGACAAAGCCGGACACCCGACTGGGTGACCTGCCTCTGCTCACGGACGCTGAGCGCCAGCAACTCCTCGTCGAGTGGAATCCGCCTGCCTCGCAGGTGGCGCAGGAGTCCAGCATCCCCGCGATGGTGGAGGCGCAGGTGCACCGCACTCCGGATGACCTGGCCATCATCACGCCCGAGCGGCAGCTGACGTACCGGGAGCTGGACGCGAAGGCCAATCAACTCGCGCACCGCCTGCGCGGCCTGGGTGTCGGGCCTGAAGTCCGCGTCGGCCTGTGTGTCGAGCGCACCGAAGACCTCGTCATTGGTGCCCTCGGCATCCTCAAGGCGGGTGGCGCCTACGTGCCGCTGGACCCCAGCTATCCGCGTGAGCGCTTGGGCTGGCTGCTCGAGGATGCGCAGGGTCCTGCGCTCGTGGCGCACTCCCATCTGCTCTCAGCGCTACCGGAGACATCCGCCACGCCGGTGTGCCTCGACTCGGACGTGGAGCTGGCGAAGCAGCCCACCACGAAGCCTGAGGTAGGCATCCACTCCGGCCACCTCGCCTACCTCATCTACACCTCCGGCAGCACCGGCCGTCCCAAGGGCGTCGCCATCTCCCATGGCAACGCTGTCTCCTTCCTCCACTGGGCCCTGACTACATTCTCGCCGGAGGAAATGAAGGGCACCCTCGCCGCGACGAGCCTCAACTTCG
Organism: Corallococcus sp. CA041A; assembly: GCF_003612075.1. NCBI lineage: Bacteria > Pseudomonadati > Myxococcota > Myxococcia > Myxococcales > Myxococcaceae > Corallococcus > Corallococcus sp. CA041A. The sequence goes on along the minus strand of NZ_RAWF01000045.1, from coordinate 23,791 downwards.
ACCTCTCCGTCTTCGAACTCTTCGCACCGCTCTCCAGTGGTGGTGCGGTGGTCGTGGCCCGCAACGCATTGCATCTGGCGGAGCTGCCTACGGCCTCTCACGTCACCCTCGTCAACACCGTGCCCTCCGCCATGGCGCAGCTGCTGCGCCTGGGCGCGGTGCCGCCCTCCGTGCGTGTCATCAACCTCGCCGGTGAGGCACTGCCGGAGACGTTGGCGAAGCAGGTCTACGCCGTCCCCACGGTGCAGAAGCTCTTCAACCTCTACGGGCCTTCCGAAGACACCACCTACTCCACCGCCTCCCTCGTCGGTCGTGACGAGGTGCCCCTCATCGGCAGGCCCCTGCCCGCGACGCGTGCCTACGTGCTGGATGCTTCGCTGCAGCCGGTGCCCGTGGGTGTCGCAGGTGAGCTGTACCTCGCGGGCGAAGGCCAGGCGCGTGGCTACCTGCTGCGTCCAGAGCTCACCGCGGAGCGCTTCGTCCCCGAGCCCTTCGGTCCTCCTGGTGGCCGCATGTACCGCACGGGCGACCGCGTCCGTTACCGCCTCGACGGGCGCCTGGAGTACCTCGGCCGCATCGACTTCCAGGTGAAGGTGCGCGGCTTCCGCATCGAGCTGGGCGAAATCGAAGCAGCCCTTCGTCGCGCTCCAGGACTCAAGGACGCCGTCGTCGTCGCGAAGGGTGAAGCCGCCGACAAGCGCCTCGTCGCCTACGTTACTCCCAAGGCCGGGGCCTCCCTGGAAGTGGAGACCCTCAAGGCGCATCTGCGTCAGGGCCTCCCTGAGTACATGGTGCCCTCCACCTTCGTGGTGCTCGACGCCCTGCCCCTCAACTCCAACGGCAAGGTCGACCGCAAGGCCCTGCCGGAGCCGGAGGCACCTCAGTCCGGCAAGACCTACGAAGCGCCTCGCACGGAAGCCGAAGCGAAGCTGGCCTCCATCTGGGCGGAAGTCCTCCGCCTGCCCCAGGTGGGCGTGAAGGACTCCTTCTTCGAGCTGGGCGGGCACTCACTGCTGGCCACCCAGGTGGTGTCGCGCGTCCGCGCGGAGTTCAACGTGGAACTCCCCCTGCGCGCGCTCTTCGAGTCCCCCACCGTGGAAGCACTCGCGGTTCGTCTTACGGGGCTGACGCGCACGAGCACCTCGCCGCTCACCCGTGTTTCGCATGATGGCCCGCTGCCGCTGTCCTTCGCGCAGCAGCGGCTGTGGCTCATTGATCAGCTCGAACCGGGCAGCCCCCTCTACAACGTGCCCGTCGCCGTACGACTGGAAGGCCACCTGCGCACGGATGTACTGGAACGTGCCCTGCAGGAAGTCGTGCGCCGACACGACGCCCTGCGCACCACCTTCACCCAGGTGGACGGAGAGCCGGTCCAGCGCATCCACCCCGACAGTCCGGTGCCCCTGGGACTCGTGGACCTCTCGGACCTGCCGGAGACGCAACGCGAACCCGAAGCGCGGTTCCAGGTGGAACAGGAGATGCGCCGACCCTTCGACCTGCGCACCGGTCCGCTCGTCCGCACACTGCTCTTCAAGCTGGCCGAACACGAGCACGTGCTCGTCGTCACCCTGCACCACATCGTCTCCGACGGCTGGTCGCTGGGTGTGCTCGTGCGGGAAGTCACTGCCCTCTACGCGGCCTTCTCCGCGGGACAGCCGTCGCCCCTTCCGGCCCTTCCCGTTCAGTACGCGGACTACGCGGACTGGCAGCGCCGCACGCTTTCGGGTGAGACGCTGCGGCAGGAAATGGCCTACTGGGAGGGGAAGCTCTCCGGCGCTCCGGCCGTGCTGGAGCTGCCCACGGACCGGCCGCGTCCTGCGGTCCGGAGCACTTCGGGTGCAACCCTCGGCTTCACTCTGTCGCGTGAGTTGACGGAAGCCCTGCGGAGCCTGGGCCACCGTGAAGGCGGTTCGCTCTTCATGGTGCTGCTCGCGGCATGGCAGGGCCTGCTGTCGCGCTACACGGGCCTGCAGGACATCAGCGTGGGCTCGCCCATTGCCGGCCGCACGCGTGCGGAGACGGAGGGCCTCATCGGCTTCTTCGTCAACACGCTCGTCCTGCGCGCGAAGGTGGACGAGGGCCAGTCCTTCCAGGCGCTGCTCCAGCAGGTGCGCGCCACGGTGCTGGACGCGTACGAGCACCAGGAGGTGCCGTTCGAAAAGCTGGTGGAGATCCTGCAGCCGACGCGCAGCCTCAGCCACACGCCTCTCTTCCAGACGCTGCTCGCGCTCCAGAACGTGCCCACGGAGGACGTGCGTCTGCCAGAGCTCCGTCTCCGCGGACTGGAAGCCACCCAGTCGACTTCGAAGTTCGACGTGAGCGTCTTCTTCACGGAGACGTCCGAAGGACTGCGAGGCACGCTGGAGTACAGCACCGCCCTCTTCGAGCGGAGCACGATGGAGCGGATGGCCCGCCACCTGCGCACGCTGCTGGAGGCCGTGGCCGCGAAGCCCGAGCAGCCCATGGCCCACCTGCCGCTCCTCTCCAACGACGAGCGCCAGCGCGTCCTTGTGGAGTGGAACGACACGGGCGTCACCAGCCCGACGGAGATTCCGGTCCACGTCCACTTCGCCCGGCAGGCCCAGAGCACGCCTCACGCTGTCGCCCTCGTGCTGGGGGATGATTCGCTGACGTACGCCCAACTGGACGAGCGCGCGAACCAACTGGCGTGGCACCTGCGTGCCCTGGGCATCGTCCCGGGTGCGCGTGTGGGCCTTGCCGTCGAGCGCTCCTTCGAGTTGGTGACCGCGCTCCTCGCCATCCTCAAGGTGGGCGCGGCCTTCGTCCCCGTGGACCGCAATGCCCCCGTGGAACGCATCGCGATGCTGCTGGAGGACGCGGACGTCGGAGTGGTGGTCACGCACCAGCCCTTCGCTTCGTTGCTCCCCGCCACCGGCGCTCGCGTCTGGATGGATGCCCAGTCCGCGGAGATCGCTTCGCGGCCCATGCATGCGCCCGACGTCTCCGTGGATAGCGAGTCTCTCGCCTACGTCATGTTCACCTCGGGCTCCACGGGGCGTCCCAAGGGCGTCTGTGTGCCGCACCGGGGCATCACCCGCCTGGTGCTCGGCAGCACCTTCATGCGCTTCGGGCCCGACGAAGTCTGGCTCCAGTTCGCACCCGTGGCCTTCGATGCGTCCACGCTCGAAATCTGGGGCGCACTGCTGCACGGCGCGAAGCTCGTCCTCGCTCCGCCGCACTCCCTGTCGCTGGAGGAACTGGCCGCCCAGCTGCGCCACCACCGCGTGACGTCCCTGTGGCTCACCGCCGCCCTCTTCGAGCAGATGGCCCTGCATCAGGGTGAAGCGCTCGCGGGAGTGCGCCAGGTCCTCGCCGGTGGCGATGTGCTGCCCGCCGCCCGTGTGCGCGAACACCTCGCGCGTCTTCCGGACGGTGCGACGTTCATCAACGGCTACGGCCCCACGGAGAACACCACTTTCTCCACCACCTTCTCCATGCAGCACAGCACGCGCATGGAAGGGGCCATCCCCATTGGCCGGCCGCTCTCCAACTCCACCGTCTACGTGCTCGACGCGCACCTGCACCCGGTGCCCGTGGGCGCCGCGGGTGAGGTGTACGTGGGCGGCCAGGGCCTGGCCTGGGGCTACCTGAATCGCCCCGAGCTGACCGCGGAACGCTTCTTCCCCCACCCCTTCGCGTCCACGCCGGGTGAGCGCCTCTACCGCACGGGCGACCAGGCCCGTTGGAGGGAGGACGGCACCATCGACTTCCTGGGCCGCGTCGACTTCCAGGTGAAGGTGCGTGGCTTCCGCATCGAGTTGGGTGAAGTCGAAGCCGCCCTGCGCTCCGCCACCGGCGTCAACGAGGCCATCGTCGTGGCTCGGGGCGCGGATGCGGACAAGCGCCTCATCGGCTACGTCACCGCGAGCGAAGGCCACCCGCTGGACGCGGACACCCTCAAGGCAAGCCTCAAGCAGCGGCTGCCCGAGTACATGGTCCCCTCCGCGCTCGTCGTGCTGGACGCTCTGCCCCTCAACGCCAACGGCAAGGTGGACCGCAAGGCTCTGCCGGAGCCCGGCGCCCACGCCGTCGAGGCCCGGGACTTCGTCGCTCCCAGCGACGCGCTCGAAATGCAGCTCGCTCGCATCTGGGAAGACCTCCTCGGCGTCCGCTCCGTCGGCGTCCGCTCCAGCTTCTTCGAACTGGGCGGCCACTCCCTGCTCGCCGTGCGCATGCTCGCGTCCATCCGTGAGCGTCTCGGCCTGAGCCTCCCTCTCTCCGTCCTCTTCCAGCAGCCCACCATCGAGCAGCTCGCCCAGGTGCTCCGCGACGACTCACAGGACTGGACGCCCCTCGTCCCGCTGGAGCGCGGCGAGCCCGGCCAGCGGCCGCTCTTCCTTGTCCACCCGGGCGGCGGCAACGTCCTCGCCTACTCGGAACTGGCGCGCCGCCTGGGGCCCTCGCTGCCCGTCTACGGCCTCCAGTCGCGTGGCCTCGACGGACGGCCCGTCGCCGAGTCCATCGAGGAGATGGCCACCCTCTACATCGACGCCATCCGCACGGTGCAGCCGCACGGCCCCTACCAACTGGGAGGCTGGTCTCTCGGCGGCGTCATCGCCTACGAGATGGCCCGTCGCCTGCGCGAGGCCGGTGAAGCCGTGGACCTGCTCGCCCTCATCGATGCCCACGTCCACGGCCTGACGAAGCCCACTCAGGAAGCCACGCACCTCGACTCCGAGGCCCGCGCAAGGCTCGCCTTCGCCCATGCCACCGCCACCGCCTTCGGCCAGGAGCTCTCCGCTTCGGACGAAGCCCTGGCACAGGGCGACGACGTGATGCTGGACCACCTGCTGCAGGAAGGACTCCGGGCGCGCATCCTCGACGCGCAGTCCGGCCCGGCCCAGCTGCGTGCCCTCTTCAACGTCTTCCGGGCCAACCTCTTCGCCCATGAGAAGTACGTGCCCCAGCCGTACGACGGCACCGCCCTGCTGCTCAGCGCCAGTGGCGTCGCCGAAGCAATTCCTCGTCACCGCGGGTGGGAGCCCCTCGTGCGAGGCGAACTGAAAGTGCACGACGTCCCCGGTGGCCACCACGAGCTGATGCAGGACCCGCACCTCGGGTCTGTCGTCGAGCATCTGCGCTCCGCCCTGGCCGCCGTTACGTCCAACGACGCCACCGGCAGTTGAAGACAACCTCCACTCCGTGTCTGTCTTTCAGGCACGGAGTGGAAGGGGTTACGGTACGCGCATGTCGCGCGAAGAGAACAATCGCTATCTCCGCGGAGTCGCCGATAAGCAGCTCCGCAAGGTGCCCGTCCTGGGATGGCTGGGTCGCCATCCGTTCCGGAAGCTCCTGCTCATCTGGGCCGTCCTGCTGCCGCTCTGGTACGGCTTCCATGCCTTCTTCACCCACCCCTCGCCCATCACCGGAGACGGCGAATGGCCCACCCCCAGGCCCCAGGTTCCTCCAGGGCTGGGCCAGCAGTTGCTCCCCTTCCTCATCCTCTTCTTCGTGCTCGTGGGCGGGAGCCTGGCCTGGCGGCAGTACCAGGTTCGCAAGGCGCGCAGGCGGGAGGCAGAGGCACTCCAGCACCCTGACGTGGAGGCCTACTTCAGGCTCACGGATGAGCTCCTTCCTCCGAGCAGCCCTTTCCCCGACGTGGACGTCTTCCGGGCGCAGAGACGGGCCCTGGGGAGGATCCTCTACGGGCAGGACGCCCTGGCCCGCCACGAATTGAACGCGGTGGACTGGCGGAGCAAGGCGCCCCTGCTCCAGGCCATGGAGCGAAGCAGCGACGCGCTCCTCCAGCTGATCTGCAAGGACGACCCTGAGCAGACCCTGAGGCTCGCCCGCGAGGCCCTCGCCCTGGCCGACATCAACCCCGCCGTTCCCGGAGCCAAGATGGGCCGCGTCTTCTACGACGTCCTCATCCACTCCGCGGAAGTCGTCACGGGCCAATCAACGCCGGAGGGCCTGCGGCTGCTGGAGCACCACCAGGAGGAGTCTCCTCTCATCGTGGTCCGCCTGCTCTGCGCCTGGGCACTCCGGGTCGCGGCCATCCAGCGGAACGACTTGGAACGCGCGGAGCGGATGCGCCAGTTCCTCCAGATGCACGCGCCCCACTGCGCCCCGCTCCACCGGCTGCCCGCGCGGGCAACAGCGGAAGCCTAGAGCTTCAGCCGCTTGAACACAGGCTCCGGGATGCTCTTGATGATGAGCATGATGAGCGCCCAGAAGCCGGGCACGTAGACCTCGTTCTTGCGCCCGTCCGCGGCCTTCAAGAGGCCTCGCGCCACCTGCTCCGGCGACGCGAAGAGCTTGTTCTTCGGCACGTGGGCCGTCATCGGCGTGTCCACGAAGCCGGGCTTCACCGTCACCACCGCCACGCCGGACTTCGCCAGCCGGTTGCGCAGGCCCTGGAGGAACACGGTCAGCGCGCCCTTGGACGCGCCGTACACGTAGTTGCTCTGCCGGCCACGGTCTCCCGCCACCGACGAAATCACCACCAGCGTGCCGGCCTTCTGCGCCTCGAAGCGGTTGGCCAGCTCCGTCAGCAGCGACGCGGCGGAGAGGAAGTTCGTGCGCAGCACCACCTCCGCCGCCGCCCACGAACGCTGGCTCTCCTCCTGGTCTCCCAGCACGCCATGCGCCAGCACGACCCCGTCCAATCCGCCCAGGGCCTGCCACGCTCTCTCCACGAGGCTCGCGTGCGCTTCGCAGTCGTTCAAATCCAGCGCGCGGAACTCCACCTTCTGCGCGCCGCGCGTGGCCGCGTCCTTGGCCACCGCCTCCAGGTTCGCGGCGTTGCGGCCCACCAGGTACAGCGACGCCCCGCGCGCGGAGAGCAGCCGCACCGTGGCCTGGGCAATGGCGCTCGTGGCGCCGAGGACAATGACTTTCTTCATGGGATGGCGACCTGACGGTCTTCCAGCGAGGGCAAGGGCAAGGACACCGGGTTCACCCGGCGCCAGAAGGAGGACGAGAACGCGGGATCGACGTACGCGGAGAACTGCTCGCGCTTGGGGAAGTACGCGGCGAAGCTCTCCGGACTCATGCGCGCGTCCTTGGCCGGGTACACCGCCCCGCCCGCCTCGCGCGTCACGCGGTCCAGCGATTCCACCAGCTTCCACGTCTTCTCACCCTGGTTGGCGAAGTCCAGGGCCAGCGTGTAGCCGGGGCGCGGGAAGGACAGCCACCCGGGCGACGGCAGGTCGCCGAACGTCTTGAGCACGGACAGGAAGCTGGGCAGCCCACCTCGGGCGCTGCGCTCCAGCAGCTCCCTCAGCGCGTCGCGCGCGGTGGCGTGGGGCACCACGCACTGGAACTGGAGGAAGCCCCGGCGGCCGTAGATGCGGTTCCAGCCGTAGACGCTGTCGAGCGGGTAGAAGAACGGATCGTAATGCACGAGCCGGGGAGACGGCTTCATCCGCTCCCGGTGGTAGTACAGGAAGTTGAACGCGGACACCGACAGCCGGTTGAGGCAGAAGCCCGGCAGGTCGATGGGCACCGCGAGCCCGCTGCCATGCGACAGGTGGCTCTTCGACAGGGGCAGCCGCTCGAACTGCGTGGGCGCGAAGTTGCCCCGGTAGAACAGGCCGCGCCCCAGCTTGCGCCCGCGCGCCAGGCAGTCCACCCACGACATGGTGAAGTCGTGGTCCGCCTCGGACTCCGCGGACACGCGGATGAAGCCGTCCAGGTTCTCGAACGGGACGGTCTCCTGAATCACGAAGGGGTTGCGGATGGGCTTGAGCTGCACCTCCGCCCAGGTGACAAGCCCCGTGAGCCCCAGGCCGCCAATCGTCGCGCCGAACCAGTCCGGGTTCTCGTCGGGCGCGCACATCCGCCGGCTTCCGTCCGAGCGCACCAGCTCGAAGCGGCGCACGTGCCGGCCGAACGTCCCGGCCCGGTGGTGGTTCTTGCCGTGCACGTCATTGGCGATGGCGCCGCCCACCGTGACGAACTTCGTGCCCGGCGTCACCGGCAGGAACCAGCCGCGCGGCACGGCCAGCCGCAGCAGCGTGTCCAACGACACGCCTGACTCGCAGCGCACCACGCCCGTCGTCGGGTCGAAGTCGATGAGCCGGTCCAGGCCCGCGGTGAGCAGCACCGTGCCCCCGCCGTTGAGGCAGGAATCGCCGTAGCTGCGGCCCAGGCCATGCGGCAGGACGGAGCCCTCCACCTGGGGCACCGCGTCCGAGCGCCACGCCAGCGCGCGCGTCTGCTGCTCCACGCGGGGGAAACGGCCCCACGAATCCGACGTGCTCATCGCCATGCTCCCGTCACGTCGCCACCCACAGCACCAGCGCGGCGGCCACGCCGACGACATAGCTGACGCGGTCCCTCAGCGCGAAGACGAGCGGGTCCTCGTTCACGAGCCCCCGGTGCGCCAGCAACCAGATGCGCCCCACCCAGTACAGCATCACCGGGCACAGCATCCACAGCCGCTCCGGGTGGGCATACAGCGCAGTCACTTCCTTGCTGGTGATGTAGAGGGCCAGCACCATCACCGACACCTGGCCCGCCGCCGCGCCCAGGCTCGCGAGCTGCTCGTAGTCCTGCGCCAGGTAGCCGCGCCCGTGAGCGGACGTCTCGTTGGACTGGCGCAGCCGCCGCACCTCGCTCAGCCGCTTGAGCAGGGCCAGCGACAGGAAGAGGAAGGTGCTGAACATGAGCAGCCAGCTCGACGTGGGCACGCCCACCGCCAGCGCGCCGCCAAAAATGCGCACCGTGTAGAGGCCCGCCAGCACCAGCACGTCCAGCATCACCACCTGCTTGAGCCGCAGCGAATACGCAAGCGTGAGCACGAAGTACGCGGCCAGCAGCGCGGAGAACGACAGGGGCAGCGTCGCCAGCGCCAGCGCCGCGGCGCCCACCAGCAGCAGCGGCGCCAGCACGACGCCCGCGCGCACCGGCAGGGCCCCGGACGCGAAGGGCCGTCGCGACTTGGACGGGTGCCGCCGGTCGGACGCCAGGTCCAGCAGGTCGTTGATGATGTACACGCTGGAGGCGCAGAGGCTGAAGGCGAGGAACGCCAGCACCGCGCGCGGGGCCATGCCGCCCTGGGTGGCCTTGTGCGCCGCCAGCAGCGGCACGAAGACGAGCGCGTTCTTCGCCCACTGATGCACCCGCAGCGCCTTCACCCAGGGGCGCACCCCGCCAGGAGGGGCCTCGAAGACGCGGTGCACGGGACGGCCCAGCCCCTGGGCCTGGCGCAACACGCCCGCCGGCGCATGCACCACGATGATCCGCCGGCACCCACGCCACAGGTGCAGGTCCACCGCGTCGTTGCCCGCGTAGTCGAAGGGGCCCAGCAATTCGCGCAGCCGCTCCAGCTTCCGCGCGCCGGACAGGTTCACCCCGGCTTCACTGGCGACCACCGTGTGGAAGAGGCCCAGGTGGGCGGCCACCGCGTCGGCGATGCTCCGGTCCGCGGCCGTGGCCAGCACCAGCCGCCGCCCCCGGGCGTGCTCCTCGCGAAGGAAGGCCACCACCTCCGCGTTGTACGGCAGCGAGGTGACGTCCAGCCGCGCGCGGCGAGCCACCTCCGCCTTGAAGAAGGCCTTGCCCCGGAGCACCCACAACGGCACCAGCAGCAGCAGCCACGGCGCGTTCTTGAGCAGCACGAGCAGGTTCTCGTGCAGCGTGTCCGTGCGCACCAGCGTCCCGTCCAGGTCGACCGCGAGCGGGACGTCGGGGGCATCATCGAGAATGGGAGTCTGAGGCTGCATGAAGGGGGCGCGCAGGGTACTCCAAGGGCCCCTGCCGTCCCAATGTTCCGTGCGCCCACCCAGGCCGAAGCCCCTCCAGGCGGTGGTCCTCCTGGCCGCGACCCAGACGGGAGGACGTCCCGTCCGTGCCTCAGAGCGACTTCAGGAAGGCGAGCAGCGCGGCCCGGTCCTCGCGGGGCAGCCGGACATAGCGAGCCTGCGCGGGGGCCGCCTCCCCTCCATGCCAGAGGACGGCCTCCTCCAGGGAGCGGGCCCGGCCGTCATGCAGGAAGCGGGTGTGCCGGTTGACGGCCTCCACCAACCCGATGCCCCACAGGGGCGGCGTGCGCCACTCGCTGCCCGTGGCCAGCCCGTCCGGACGTCCGTCCGCCAGGCCCTCGCCCAGGTCGTGCAGCAGCAGGTCCGTGTAGGGGTAGATGACCTGACGGGAGACCTCGTCGAAGCCCTCCACCGTCCCCGTCTCCTGGGGCGTGTCGACGTGGCACGCCGCGCAGCCGATGGCGCGGAAGACGGCATGGCCCCGCTGGACCTCCGGCGCCTCCCAGTCGCGCCGCTTGGGCACGGCGACGAGGCGCATGTAGATCATCAGCAGGTCCATGTCGTCCTGGGACACCTCCGGTTCACCCGGGGCGTCCCGGCCCTGCTCCTGGCGGTAGAGCGTCGTGGTGACGCCCATGTCCGCGACGAGCGCATGCGCCACCTGCTGGCGCAGCGTGGGCTGATTGGCCTTCCACCCGAAGCGGCCCAGGCGCGTCTCGCCCGTCTCCACGTCGAGCACCCGGTTGACCCGGCCGGAGATGCCGTCCTGGTCGCGGTCCTCGGGGTCGGCGCGGGCCACGATGTCGGCCTCGGGCAGCGCCTCCAGCAGGCCCAGGCCGAAGTTCACGGGCGACACGCGGGCGGAGAACATGGCGCCGTCGCCCAGGGGGCCGTGGACCAGCCCCTGGAACTGGTAGCGCGGGCGCACCAGCGAGTACGGCTCACCGGTGGCGAAGGTGCCGCGCGTCTCCTCGAAGTCGACGCGGACGTGGCCCTCGGGGACCTGGCCCTCCACGGCGTGCGCGTCCAGCTGCATGCCGTACAGCGGGTGGGGACCGGCGCCGTCGGGCGCGCTCAGCTGGAACGCCAGCGAGACGGGCGCCTCCGTGGGGCTCGAGGGCGGCTGGCCCCGGCCGTCCTTCACGTGGCAGGTCATGCAGCCGGTGGCGCTGAAGAAGGGCCCCGCCACGGCGGCACGCAGGCGCGAGTCGCTCCAGTCGCGGTCGAAGACGCCCTTGCCCGCGTAGAAGTCCGGCCAGCGCGAGCGCGGCATGTTCATGGGCGCGCGCCCGAAGGCATTGCGGCCAGTGTCCGTCACCGTGGTGGCACCGCCTGCCTGCTCCACGTGCGGCAGGACGACGGGGGGAAGCGCGCCCAGCACCAGGGGTTCGGGGCGGCGGACGACGGTGGCCCACGCGGCGCCGATGAGCAGCGCTCCGGCGGAGATGCCAGCGAGAGACCAGGGCACGCGCATCGTCACGACTCCTCGATGGGAAGACACAGACAGACAAACACCACCGGGCGGGAACGATGCGCCCCCACCCGGTGGAGGAACAGCTTACTTCTCCTGGCCGAAGGACTCGCCCGTGACGAGGAAGTCCGTGGCGCTGGCGTTCACGTCGATGCCGGAGAAGTGGCGGTACGGGTAGGCACCGTCGCCAATCTCCTCGATGAACTCCACCGTGTCGCCGACGACGTCCTTCCCGTCAGCGAGCTTGACGCTGAAGGTCGTGTTGGCCACGTTCAGGCGCCAGCCGCAGGCGCCGTCCATGCCCACGTTCCCGCCCGTGGCGGTGGTGCGGTAGGAGAAGAAGCCCCAGTGCCAGTAGTACCAATCGAGGAAGGCCCACCAGCTGTAGAAGGTGATGATCATGGCCTGCGGCTGGGGGCTCGACCCAACGAGGCGGCCATTGTTGTAGACGTTCATCCGGAACGCGCCGGAGGACGAACCGGTGAAGCCCGGCTCCACGGACACCTGGCGGTCCTTCCCGGGGGTGATGCGCAGGGTGCTGACCACCTGGTCACCATCCCGCGCGGCCAGGGCGAGGCCGCCCGAGGCGCTGCCAATGCGAATCTGCGCGTCCTGCGACCAGGTGATGGCGTCGTTGAACGTGCTGGAGACGCCGTCCGTCTTGAGGCTCTTCAGCCCGTTGACCTGCACGCCCTTCTCGGAGGCGGCCAGGGACGCGTTGCCCTTGGCGCAGGTGGTGATGCCATCGAACCGCTGCACGCAATCCGCCTTGGCGGACAGCTCCGCGGACTGCGAACCTTCCGGGGACTGCGTCGGCTCACCCTGGCAACCAACCACCAGGCTCAGGAACGCAGCCGCCAGGAGGCGACTCGTCATTTTCAGGTGCATGTGTGGGACCTCGACTGTGTGGGGGACACTGTCTGCTTCACTCACAACGGACGGAGACGCTGAGGGTCCAGCAGGCGGAAGCCAAGGAAGCACCGACGCGCGTTCCGAACAGGACGCCTTGCACCTGCCACGCCACACCCCAAGATTTTTGCGCTTTCCTCGGAAGGCCTCGCTGCGGATGACACGGGTGTCGTGGCCGCTGTAGCGCCGCCAGTTACAGGAGCACGGCAGCGTGTGTCCCTCAGTGTCACAGCCACGCGCCCGGTGGCTTGCGCCAGGCCCGGCGCGGGGCTAGGGAATCGCCCCTCCTATGTCGGCGCTCGCGGAACTGCTCGAAACCATCCGGGAGGAGTCAGGCCCGGCCACGTGGTCCGCCGGACAGGCCCTGTCTCGCGCGGGGGTCGTGTCGGTGCAGTCCGTGGACGAGGAAGAGGTCGTCCTGCGGGTGCGTATCCCCGGCCGCCCCACCCCGCTCACCACGACCCTCTACCCCGAGGATGACATCTGGGAGTGCGACTGCCGGGGGAAGGTAAACCCCTGCGAGCACGTCATCGCCGCGGTCATCGTCCTGCGGCAGGCGGAAGGAAGGAAGGCCACGGCGGCGGCCTCCCCTGCCCGTCCGGGCCCTGCCGCCGCGGCGCCGCGTCCCGGCAGCCCGCCGAAGACAGAACGGCTGGTGTACCGCTTCAAGCGCGCGGACGGAGGCCTCCAGTTGGAGCGGCTGGTCGTCCGGCCGGACAACACCGCGAGGCTGCTGGCCCGCAGCCTCGCGTCCCTGCTCCAGAACCCCGCGGAGGCCGCACGCATCCAGGTGGAGCCATGTGATCTGCTCGCGGACAAGCTGCTCGCGCAGCCCGCCCGGGGAGCGCTTCCGCAGAGCAAGCTGGATGCGCTGCTGCACGTGCTGGAGAAGGCGCGCACCGTCCTCTTCGACGGCGCGCTCGTCTCCGTCTCCAACGAGCCGCTCCTCCCGCGAGTCACCGTCGAGGACCGGGGCGAGCAGACCGTGCTCAAGGTGGAGAAGGATCCGCGCATCAACGAACTGGTGAGCCCCGGCGTCGCGCTGTGCGCGGGCGCGCTCTGCCGGTTGGGAGAGTTGTCACTCACCGGCGCGCGGCTGGAGAACCTGCCCCAGGAGCGCGTCTTCGCCCCGGAGCAGCTGGCGGACCTGACGAGCAAGGTGCTGCCGGACTTCGCCAGGCGCATGCCGGTGGACGTGAAGAGCCAGCGGCTGCCGCCCATCGACCGGACGCTCAAGCCGCGCATCTCGCTGGAGTTGGACAAGCTCGACGCGGGGCTCTCGGTGCTGCCCACGCTGGTGTACGGCTCGCCGCCCACCGCGCGCATCGACAACGGGAAGCTGGTGTACCTCCAGGGCGCCGCGCCAGTGCGCGACGAGCCCACGGAGACGAAGCTCATCCACCAGCTGAGGGACGAGCTGAACATGGCGCCGGGCCGGCGCGTGACGGTCCACGGCAAGGAGGCCGTGCAGCTCGCGGACAAGCTGCGCAAGTGGCGCGGAGGCCTCACCGGGAACGCCGCGGGCGTGGTCAGCCCGGACGTGAAGCTCAGGCCGATGCTCACGTTGGACACGTCCGCCACCGACGCGGGCGTGCCGCGAGTGGGCTTCTCGCTCGACTTCCATGTGGAGGGCCTGGGCCCCGGAGAGAAGCGCACCGTGGACGCGGGCGCGGTGATGCGGGCCTGGGAGGAAGGCCTGGGGCTGGTGCCGCTGGAGGGCGGAGGCTGGGCGCCCCTGCCCACGGGCTGGCTGAAGGCCCACGGCCAGCGAGTGACGGACCTGCTGTCCGCGCGAGAGAGAGACGGCCGACTCGCGAACCACGCCATCCCCCAGCTCACCGGCCTGTGCGAGGCATTGGAGCACCCCGCCCCACCCGTCACGGAGCGGCTCGCGCCCCTGGTGCAAGGCTTTGAGAAACTCCCCGAGCCCCAGCTGCCCAAGGACCTCACCGCGACGCTGCGCCCGTACCAGTTGCAGGGCGTGAGCTGGCTCACCTTCCTGAGACAGGCGGGTCTGGGAGGCGTGCTGGCGGACGACATGGGTCTGGGCAAGACGCTGCAGACCATCTGCACGTTGGGCCGGGGAACGCTGGTGGTGGCGCCCACGAGCGTGCTGCCCAACTGGGAAGCGGAGGTGAAGCGCTTCCGCCCATCGCTGAAGGTGTCTGTCTATCACGGCGTGGGGCGCACGCTGGACGAGTCCGCGGACGTGACGCTCACCACGTATGCGCTGTTGCGTCTGGACGCGGCCATCCTGGCGGCGAAGACATGGGACACGGTGGTGCTGGACGAGGCGCAGGCCATCAAGAATCCAGACAGCCAGGTGGCGCGAGCGGCGTACGAACTGGACGCGGGCTTCCGCATCGCGCTCAGCGGCACGCCCATCGAGAACCGGCTCGAGGAGCTGTGGAGCCTGATGCACTTCACCAACCGGGGCCTGCTGGGCGGGCGCAAGGCCTTCGAGGAGCGCTGGTCCCGGCCGGTGTCTGAGAATCAAAAGGGCGCCGCGGAGGCCCTGCGCGCGCGCATCCGCCCCTTCGTGCTGCGCAGGCTCAAGCGCGACGTGGCGCCTGAGTTGCCACCGCGCACGGAGGCCGTGCGGCACGTCACCCTCACCGAGCAGGAGCGCGCCGTCTACGACGCGGTCCACGCCGCGACGCGCGAGGAGGTGGTGTCGCAGCTCGAGGAGGGCGGCAGCGTGTTGAAGGCGCTGGAGGCGCTGCTGCGGTTGAGGCAGGCGGCCTGTCATCCGGCGCTGGTGCCGGGGCAGCAGGCGAGGACGTCCTCGAAGGTGCAGGCGTTGGTGGAGGCGCTCGGCACGGCGGTGGCGGACGGGCACAAGGCGCTGGTCTTCTCGCAGTGGACGTCGATGTTGGACCTCATCGAGCCCGCGCTGAAGGAGGCGGACATCGGCTTCATCCGCCTGGACGGAAGCACGGCGAACCGGGGCGCGGTGGCGTCCTCCTTCCAGGACGAGAAGGGAGCGCCCGTGATGCTCATCTCGTTGAAGGCGGGAGCAACGGGGCTCAACCTGACGGCGGCGGACCACGTCTTCCTGGTGGATCCGTGGTGGAACCCGTCGGTGGAAGCGCAGGCGGCGGACCGGGCGCACCGAATCGGGCAGCAGCGCCCGGTGATGGTGTACCGGATGGTGTCCCAGGGGACGGTGGAGGAGAAGATCCTCCTCCTGCAGGACAAGAAGCGAGCCCTCTTCGAGGCCGCGCTCGGAGGCGCCACGGGAGGCGCCGCGCTCACGCGAGCGGACCTCATGCAGCTTTTGAACTGAGGGCATTCCGCGGCGGGGTGGAAAGCGGCAGTCCGCTCCCCCGCCGTGCCTGCGTGGGGCCAGTGACGCTGAACGTCACGCGAAGCATGCACATCGTCTCGGAGGACAAACATCAACCGAGAGGGAGTCACAGCATGCCAGCATCCATTCCCGAAAAGATGAGGGCCGCGGCGCTCGACCGCTTCGGCGGCCCGGAGGTCCTGGGCATCAAGACCCTCTCCGTTCCCACCTGTGGCGACGATGAAGTGCTCGTGCGCGTCGCGGCGGCGGGAATCGGTGCCTGGGACTGGATGGAGCGCGAGGGCCAGATGGCCGAGATGATTCCAGGCGGCCCGAAATTCCCCTACGTGCCCGGAGCCGACGGCGCGGGAGAAGTCGCAGCGGTGGGCAAGAACGTGAAGAACTTCAAGGTCGGCGACCAGGTCTACGGCTCCGCGTTCATGAGCAACAAGGGAGGCTTCTACGCGGAGTACGTCGCCGTGAAGGAAGACCAGGCGGCGAAGGTGCCCAAGGGGTTGAAGGTGGAGCAAGCGGCGGTGCTCGCCGCGGACGGACTCACGGGGCTCCTGGGCCTGGAGGAGCACCTCCAGCTCAAGTCAGGGCAGAAGCTGCTCATCTTCGGCGCCAGCGGAGGCATTGGGCACATCGCACTGCAGCTCGCGAAGAGGCTGGGAGCGAAGGTGCTCGCGGTCGCGTCCGGGCAGGACGGAGTGGAGCTGGCACGGAGGCTGGGAGCGGACGCGGTCGCGGAGGGGCATCAGGATGACTTGGAAAAGGTCTGCCGCGACTTCGCGCCAGACGGCTTCGACGCAGCGCTGGTGCTGGCCCGGGGAGACGCCGCCGAGCCCCTGCTCCGCAACATCCGCAAGGGAGGCCGCATCGCCTTCCCGAACGGCGTGGAGCCAGCGCCCAAGGGGCCGGAGGGCGTCGAAACCAAGGCCTACGACGGCATCCCCAACCCCCAGGTGATGAAGCGGCTCAATGAATTGATTGAGGCGGGGCCGTTCCATCTGGAGATTGGCCGTCTCTACGCATTGGAGGAAGCCGCGAAGGCCCAGCAGGAGGTGCTCAAGCACCACCTGGGCAAGTACGCGATGCGCATCCAGTGACGCTCAATGCGGTCCAGAGTCGCCCGTGGCG
Source organism: Corallococcus sp. CA041A (assembly GCF_003612075.1). Lineage (NCBI taxonomy): Bacteria > Pseudomonadati > Myxococcota > Myxococcia > Myxococcales > Myxococcaceae > Corallococcus > Corallococcus sp. CA041A. The sequence goes on along the minus strand of NZ_RAWF01000045.1, from coordinate 7,257 downwards.
GTGTTGAGCATCCGCATTGCCACGGCGCGGCATTCCGAGCAGACGACCCCGGTGCGCTCCCAGTGCACCTGCGCCTCCAGTTCACCGGGGTCCACGGAGCCTTCATCCAGGCGGCGGACCATCTCCGCGAGCGCCTCCGCGGGACTCCCCTCCAGGTCATCCGAAGGGTCGATGAGATCCTGCTCCCCTTCCAGAACCAGACTGAAGCGGTAGTACACGGCGTGCGCGGCGATGACGCGTCCGCAGGTTGCACAGGTCTTCGCTTGCGGTCCCGTCATGGCGACAAGGATAGCAGGAAGTGCACCTGGCGCAGGTTTGTCAATGCCAGTGACGTACCTCCTATGGGGAATACAGAGCGCTTCTGGCGCTCTGTAGGGTTGTCGCGTCCGTGCCCACTTGAAAGGGCGGCGCGTCAGGCACCGCGAGAAGAACCGGCACGGTCGGAAGGTGTTCCCAATGATCCGGCTGCTGCACTCCGCCGATTGGCAGATGGGCCTGCGAGCGAAACACGTAGCGGGCGCCGCCGACGCTGTTCGTGACGCGCGATTGGACGCCGCGCGCCAGCTCATCCAGACGGCCAACACCCGAGGCGTGGACGCGGTCGTGCTCGCGGGCGACATCTTCGAGGACAACACCGTCGGAGAGATTCAGGTCCATGAGGTGCTGAAGGTCCTCAAGGCCTCCCGGGCGCCGGTCTATGTCCTCCCCGGCAACCACGACCCGCTGAGCCCGGACTCCATCTACCTCCGTCAGTCGTGGAAGGGGCGTCCCGCCCATGTCCACATGCTGGATTCGGACAAGGGAGTCTCCGTCCCCGGCACCGGCGCCCTCCTCATCCCCGCACCACTGCGGCAGAAGAAGGGGCTGAAGGACCCGACCGCGGATTGGGGACCGCGCGTCGAGGGCAAAGACATCCGGATTGGCGTGGCGCACGGCTCGCTTCGCATTGAAGGCAAGCACTCCGCGGACGACTTCCCCATCGCCCTGGATGCCGTGACGCGCAGCAACCTCGACTACCTGGCGCTGGGCCATTGGCATGGCCAGTACATCCACCAGAAGCGCGCGGCCTATTCGGGGGCACACGAGGCCACCAAATTCGGCGAGGACGGCGCCGGACAAGCCCTCCTGGTGGAGATTGCCTCGCACGGAGCAATGCCCCAGTTGACGACCATCCCCACGGGCACGCTGACCTGGAAGACGCTGGAGCTGGATTTGAGCCTGGGAGGCGGGCTGGAGCTCGCGCGGGCACGCACCGCCGCGGCGGAGTGGACAAGCCCGGAGAAGACGCTGTTGCGCCTGCGCACCCGGGGAACGTCCTCGGAAGAGGACTCGAACGCACTGAGAGCTCTCATGGACGAACTCCAGGGGCAGGGACTCCTCCACATCGAGCTCGACCGGCAGGACATCCCTCGCGCCGCGGCGGAGGGACGGCTGGCGGAGTTGGCCCCGTCCAGCGCCCTTCTCACCGACCTGCTGGAGCGCCTGAACTCGAAGGCGCCCGTGCCTGGGGTGTCCGTCACACCCGAAGGCATTCACCCCGCGGCCCGGCAGCTGCTGTCCGAGCTCGTCATGGAGGTCTGGAAATGATCATCCGGCGCCTTCGCATCCAGAACGTCCGCTGCTTCCGCAATCCCATCGAGCTGTCCGGCCTCGGGCTGGGCGTCCATGTCATCCACGCCCCCAACGAGACCGGCAAGTCCAGTCTCATCCTGGCCATCGCCCGGGCGCTTTTCGATCGCTACTCGTCCAAGGACCGGGCCATCATTCAACTCCAGCCCTGGTCGACCGAGCTGTCCCCTCGCGTCACGCTGGAGCTCGAAACCGGAGGGAAGCGCTATCGGTTGGAGAAGTCCTTCCTGGGCAACGCCTCCAGCCAGCTCAGCGAGTGGACCGGGACCCGTTTCGAGCACCTCGCCGACTCGCAAGACGCGGACGACCGCGTGCGCGGCTTCCTCACCGCCACCGGGCCGGGAAGCGGCGCCACGAAGGTCGGGCATTGGGGCGTGGCACGCCTCCTGTGGCTGAACCAGGTTCCGGAGCGACACGAACTGCCGGGCCTGGATGGATCCCTGAAGGCGCGGCTCCTGGAGACCATGGGCGTCGCGGCCCTGAGCACCGAGGAGCAAGCCCTGATCAAGGCGGTGGAGACCACCTACGGCCAGTTCTTCACGCCGAAGACCCAGAAGCCTGTCGCGGGCAGCGAGCTCATCCAGCACGAGGAGAAGATCAGGAACCTGAAGGCGACCGTCACCAGGCTGATGCAGCGCAAGGAGGAGACCAGCCGCAACGCGGACGACATCACCGAAAACCGCCTGCAACAGACGCGGCTCTTGGAGGAGAAGGACGGCTACGCGAAGCAGCTCACCGAACTCCAGGAACGCATCCAGGAAGAGGAGCGGCAGGAGCAGGCCCTCTCCCTGTGCCGCAAGGATGTCGAGCGCCACCGACAGCGGTGGCAGGACCTGGACCAGAAGCAGCGCGCCCTGCAGGAGATGCAGGGCAAGGCGGTGAAGCAGGAAGCGCTCGTGGCCCAGAAGCAGCCGGCCGTCCAACAGGCGCAGGACGCGCTCAAGGCCGCGGAAGCCGCATCGCAAGCGGCCCGGGAGCACCTTCGGGGAGCGCAGGCCGCCGCGGACAAAGCCGAGCAGCGGCTGGAGCGAGGACGCCTGCTGGAGAAGGCCCTGGAGGTCCGCGAAGGGCACAGCCAGGCGGAGGGACACCTCAAGCAGGGACTGCGCCTGGAGGCCGCGCTTCAGGGCAGTCTCAAGAAGACCGCGGGAAGCACGCTGTCCGAAGCCAGCGTGAAGCGCGCGGAGGAGCTGGAGAAGAAGCTGCTGCTGGCCCAGAGCAAGCTGGACGCCCAGGCCATTGAAGTCTGCTTCACGGCGGAGAGCCCCCGGGTCATCGAGTGGGAGGAGCACGGGACGGCCCGCGAACACAAGCTCGCCAAGGCCGAGCAGAAGCGCTTCTCCGGTGTGACCTCGGGAGAGCTGCGCATCAAGGGCGTGGGAACCTTGAACGTCCGCACGGGCGCGGACGAGCTGGGCAAGCTTCAATCGGATGTCGACAAGTGCCGCAAGGAGTTCGCGCGCCGTCTGCACGAGCACGGCGCCAAGGACCTTGCTGGCCTGCGAAAGGCCTGGGAGGAGCAGCGGGCCGCGGCCCAGGTCCACCTCCACCATCAGGAAGCGCTCCAGTCCTTCCTGGATACGGTGGGTGTCACGGACATCGACGCATTGAGGGAGCGACAGCGAACGTTGGCGGGAGAGCTGGGGAGCCTGGCAACGCAGCTCGGCATCGCCGTCGAGGCGCTCGCGCCCCAGCAGGCAGCCGACATCGAAGCGCTCTCCGAAGCGCTGAAGCAGGCTCGGCGCGAGGTGAAGCTCCGGGAGAAGATGCGGGACGAGACGGACTCGCGGTTCCGGCTGATGGACCAGCAGCACCGGACCCTCACCCTTGAACAGGAGCGCGCGGGCCAGAGCGCGAGGACCCTTCGGCAGACCCTGCAATCCCAGTTGGAAGGGATGGGCTGGTCGCTCGACGAGTTCGACACCCAGGTCGAACGCGCGGAAGCCGAGGTCCAGCGCCATGAGGCCAAGGTCCGGAAGCTGGAGGCCGCGCTGCCCGTCCCCGAACAACGCGCGACGACCCAGCGGGGCAAGCTCCAGCAGGCCCTCGGGCGCATCCAGGACGAAGAGCAGGCCACCCAGACGCGGATCACCCGCGCGGAGACGATGATCGAACAGGCGGTGAACGAGGACCTCTACACGCAACTCTGCGTAGCCGAGGAGGAACTGGAGCAGGAGCAGCAACGGTACAACCGGGCACACCAGCGAGCCGAGGCCGCCAAGGCGCTGCGGGCACTGACGACCGCCTGGCAAGAACAGGTGAGCCACTCCTTCGTGAGCCCCATCGAGGAAGCGGTCCATCACCGGCTGAAGTTCATCCGGGGGGAGGACGCACCCGGGCGCATCCAACTGGACGCCGATTTCGGGGAAGCGCAGATGCGGACCGATACCGGATCGAAACCCCTCGAGTCCTTCTCATGGGGCACCCAGGAGCAGACCCTGTTCGCGCTCCGGCTGGCCATTGGCGACCTGCTGTCCACACAGGGCCCCAGGCCAGAGCCGCAGCTCGTCGTGCTGGATGATGCCCTGGTCAACACGGACGCGGGCCGGCACCGTCGGGCACTGGAGCTGATTGAATCCGCGGGAGAGAAACTGCAGGTCCTCATCCTGACCGCCTTCCCGGAGCGCTACCGGACCCTTCAGAACATGAAGTCTTTTGATTTGAAGGCCCTTGCACAGGCATCCTGAACAGACAACCTGGGAGTCGACATGCTCGCCGCGGAGCTTCACGGAAAGCTGGGAGACGGGACGAACGCCAAGGACCGGAAGGAGGACGTCCTCACATCCAATGTCTTTGGACTCCTGCGCTGCATGGAGTCCCCGGACCTGCTCGTCACCTGGCTTGGAGAGTCACGTCCCGCCGTCGATGGCGACAGCCGCCTGGTGACCGGACCCGTCCATTCAGCCGACATCCATTTCTGGCCACGTGTCCGCACCCGGGAACTGGATGTACTGGTCCTGCTGCGCGGACCGCGGGGACTGCATGTCATTGGCGTTGAATGCAAATACGAATGGGACAAGAGCAACAGGCCTGAGGATGACACTGGAGACGGTGAGAAGGACGCCGCGGGGAGCAGCGACCAGCTCGCCTATTACATGGACGCGCTCGCGGCGGATGCCCTGCCTTCCAGCCCGTACAGGCCCGAGGAGGTCCACCGTCGCAGTCTGCTCTACCTGACGGCGCACGCCACGATGCCGCGAGACGACCTGGAAGCCAGCTTGAAGGCGCGTCGCGAGCACTCCGCCATCGACCTCCATTGGTTGCCCTGGCGTGAGCTGACGCCGCTGCTGCCCAAAGACAACCGGGCCCATGGCCTGCCACGCCTGCTCGCGGAGCTCCGGCAGGTGCTCAAGCGCCGGAAGCTCGCCACCTTCACGGGCTGGACGGACACCGCGCCCCGGTGGCGCCGTCCCTCGCAGGAACAATTCTTCCGCTCCACCAGGAAGCGGACCTTCCTTGCCGGAATGACAGCCCCAAGCCTGCCGACGGACAAGACCTTCTGGCACAGCCCACCGCAGCGAGGAGCCTGAACGTGGAAGAGAATCTGGGAGAGAAGATCTACGAGGCGTCATGCTTCATCAACGACATCTACCAGCAGGTGCAGATTCTCCTCCTGGCCTGTGATGCCGCCTTCGATCGAGCCGGGCTCGTGCCCGCCAACGGAAATGAAGTCGAGCTCCACCGGGCCCGGAACCTCTACGCGGTGGAGGCCTGGAGCCAACGGGCTGTGGGCCGCGTCTACGTGCCAAGGCAGCCCGACGGAAAGGGATTGAAAGCCTTCGTCGCCGTGGAGGTTCATTTGCGCCCCCGAAGCGCGACCCACGCCCTGCTGGTGCTCGCCTACGCCGAAGCCTCCGGGGAAGCCACACCGCAAGCGCTCACCCGGCAATACCGCGACGGAGAGTGGCTGGAAGACCTGCTGGTCCAGCCTTCTCCTGGTCCGAACGAATGGCGAGGCGGGCGGGCGGAGCATCCCAGGCACCTCCCCCTCGCGGACGAGCTGAAGCTCAAGTCCTGGCCCCTGACAGACATCACGGATGAGAGTGCCCTCGAGCACCATCTCATCTCGCGACTGCGCGAATGGGCATCCCCACAATCCAGGTGAATGCACGAGCCGGGGATCGAACCCGGACGACCCTTACGAGTCAGCGGATTTTAAGTCCGCTGCGTCTGCCAGTTCCGCCACTCGTGCGATGGCAGGAAAGATAGCAGACCCGGCAGCCCGAGCGAGGCATCCGCTCACGCCAGGGCGCGCGGCACCGTCATCCTTGGACCGCCAAGTACGGCCGCCCGGCAGCCGTGCTCGACCCGTCTCCGTGTCGCGCCTCCCACGGTAAGGTGCGCGCCGTGCGGCAGCGGACGCTCATCATCGACAACCACGACTCGTTCACGTTCAACCTCTTCCAGCTGCTGGCGGAGGTCGGAGGGACCGAGCCCCTCGTCGTGCGCAACGACGAGCGGCCGTGGCGGGAGCTGCGCGAACTCGCGTTCGACAACATCGTCATCTCCCCGGGCCCCGGGCGTCCCGACCATCCGGCGGACTTCGGCGTCTGCCGCGACGCGCTCCTCGAAGCGGACGTCCCCATCCTCGGCGTATGCCTGGGCCACCAGGGCCTGGGCCACGTCCACGGAGCACGGATCCAGCACGCACCGGAAGTCATGCACGGACGGCTGAGCCCGGTGCGCCACACGGGGACAGACCTCTTCCAGGGCCTTCCGCAGGACTTCCAGGTGGTGCGCTACCACTCGCTCTGCCTCGCCCGGCCACTGCCCGAGGACCTGGTGGAGACCGCCTGGTCCCCCGACGGCGTCCTCATGGCCCTGCGCCACGCTTCCCTCCCCCGCTGGGGCGTCCAGTTCCATCCGGAGTCCATCGCCACCACCCACGGCCGCCAGCTCCTCGCCAACTTCGTCCGCCTGAGCCGCGAGCATCACACCCCTCGTCCCAGTCGCCGCCCTGAAGCGACCGAGGAGAGAGCGCCCCTCCCTCCGCCGGGAATCTTCCGGGTCCATCACCGGAAGCTGCGGCTCGATGCCGACCCGGAGCAGGCCTTCGTCGCGCTCCTCGGAGGCAGGGACCACGCCTTCTGGTTGGACAGCAGCCGCGTCGAGGCCGGCCTGTCACGCTTCTCCTTCATGGGGGACGCAACCGGCCCACACAGCGCCGTCATCCACTACCAGGTGAACCCACGCCGGCTCACCGTGCGCCGGAGTCAGGGAACAGAGGAACACACCACCGAGCTGTTCGAGTTCCTCCAGCAGGAGCTGACACGGCTGCGAGTGGCCCCGTCCGGGCTGCCCTTCGACTTCCAGGGCGGTTTCGTGGGCTCCCTCGGCTACGAGCTGAAGCACGACTGCGGCGCGAGCACCCCGCATGCCTCACCGGATCCAGACGCCAGCCTCATCCTGGCGGACCGCCTGCTGGCATGGGACCACCTGGAACGCACGGTGTATCTCGTCGCGCTCGCCCCCGAACACGAGGCGGCCGAGGTCCAGTCCTGGTTCGACGCCACGGAATCCAGCCTGCGCGCCCTGCCCCCGCTGGCGCCCCTCGAGCCCCGTTCCGGAGCCCCCTTCCCAGTCCGCCTCGCCAGGGACCGCGAGACCTACCTGGCCGACATCCAGCAC
>NZ_RAWF01000459.1:0-3710 GCF_003612075.1 Corallococcus sp. CA041A | reverse complement strand
CCCTCCCGGCCCATGGATTCGTACGTGCTCCGCACGGGGAATGACCATCGTGAAGTCATGCACGTTGATTCTTCCCCTCCGCCAGAAGAACTCCGCGAGGCGTTCCTCTTGAGGGTAGAGATGATGCTTGACCCATCCCGAGCCGGAAGGCCTCCTGCCATCCGGTGGCGGAGGAGGCGCGGGATGGTTGTACCAACGGATGACGAAGATGGCTTCGCGGTCCCCTGGAAGCGGCTGGGCACTGCCCCAATTGCGCCGGGGACCTGAACCAGGTGCCGCTGACGACACGGGAGGCCGGATGCCTCCCCGTGCCAGCAACACACCGGTGTCTTCACAGTGATACAGCCCGCAGAGGTCGTCAGCACAGACCAGCGCCACACACCGGTCGTGCCCCTCGCAGGCGTCATCCTCCGCCGCGCCCCAGTCCTCCAGCGCCGGCAAGGGCGCGGACGCGCAACCTGTCAGCAACACGCACAAACCCACCGCGAAGAGCCTCGTCATCATGCGGCTCACCACAGCGGCGCCATGTTCTCCACGTACTTGAAGCCCGTGCCCGTGTTGAACACGACCACCGTCTCCTCCGGCTTCACGTCCCCGGCGGCCTGAAGCTTCTTGAGCGCCGCCACGCACGCGCCACCCTCCGGCGCCATGAACAGCCCTTCCGCCGCGGCGGCGTCCTTCGTGCCCTGGACGATCTCCTCCTCCGTCACCGACACCGCCGTGCCGTGGCTGTCCTTCACCGCGCGCAGGATGAGAAAGTCCCCCAGCGCCTTGGGCACCCGCAGGCCGTGCGCGTGCGTCGTCGCGCCCTGCCACATGGGCGCGTCCGGCTTGCCTTCCGCGTGCGCCTTCACGATGGGCGCGCAACCTTCCGCCTGCACCGCCACCATCCGGGGCCGCTTCGAATCAATCAGCCCCATCGCCTCCATCTCCTCGAAGGCCTTCCACATCCCGATGAGCCCCGTGCCTCCACCCGTCGGATAGAGGATGACGTCCGGCAGCGTCCACCCCAGCTGCTCCGCCAGTTCGTAGCCCATCGTCTTCTTGCCCTCGACCCGGTAGGGCTCCTTCAGCGTGGCGCACTCGTACCAGCCGTGCTCCTTCGCCAGCCCCGCGCACACCCGGCCCGCGTCGGAGATGAGTCCGTCCACCGTCTCCACGTGCGCGCCGTAGGCCCGCGTCTCCATCAGGAACAGCGACGCGATGTCCTTCGGCACGAAGACGTGCGCCTCCAGCCCGCCGCGCGCCGCGTACGCAGCCAGCGCGCTGCCCGCGTTCCCCGCGGAGGGCAGACACACCGCCTTCGCGCCCAGCGCCTTCGCCATGGACACCGCGGCGGACAGGCCCCGCGCCTTGAAGGAGCCCGTCGGGTTGCCGCTCTCGTCCTTCACCAGGACGTGCTTCAACCCCAGCCGTGAGCCCAACCGGGGCGTGGGGAGCAGCGGCGTGAAGCCCTCCCCCAACGTCAGGCGCTGCGCCGGGTCATCCACCGGCAGCACCTCGTGGTAGCGCCACATGGAGCGCTCACGTCCGGGCAGCGCTTCCTTGCGCAACGTCTTCGCCGCGCGCTCCAGGTCGTAGCGCGCGAACAGCGGCGCCTGACACGCCGTGCACAGGTTCCACACCTTGCCCGGCGCGAACGTCTGGTCGCACTTCGTGCATTCAAGTCGGAGGACGGACATGCCTCCGACTCTACTCAGTCCTTCAACTCCAGCCACACCGGCGCGTGGTCCGACGGCTGCTGCCCCTTGCGCTCCTCGCGGTCCACGTCACACGCCGTGAGCCGGGGCACCAGCGGCGCCGTGAGGAACAGGTGGTCGATTCGCACGCCCTTGTTCTTGGGGAACATCAGCATCCGGTAGTCCCACCAGGAGAACTTCTGCACGTCCGGGTAGAGCTTGCGGAACGCGTCCGTCAGGCCAAAGGCACACACCTGCTGGAGCGCGTCCCGCTCGCGCAACGTGAAGAGCGTCTGCCCTTCCCACTGCGCCACGTCGTACACGTCGATGGGGTCCGGCGCGATGTTCCAGTCCCCGCCCATCACCACCAGGTCGTCCGGCTTGTGGCGCGTGTCCAGGTAGTTCCGCAGCCGCCGGTACCACTCCAGCTTGTAGACGTACGCGGGCGAGTCCACCTGCTGCCCGTTGGGCGCGTACGCGCTCACCACGCGGATGCCGTTCACCGTCGCGCTGATGAAGCGCGCGTGCGTGTCATCCACCCCGTCCGACAGGCCCCGGATGACGTCCGTGGGCTCCGTCTTCGCCAGGATGGCCACGCCGTTGTACGTCTTCTGCCCGTGCACCGCGGCGAAGTAGCCCGCCTCCTTCACCACGTCGAAGGGGAAGTCCGCGTCGGTGCACTTGAGCTCCTGCAGGCACAGCACGTCTGGTTGGGCGCTCTTCAGCCAGTTGACCAACCGCTGCTGCCGAGCCCTCACCGAGTTCACGTTCCAGGTCGCGATTCGCATGCGGCGCGGACCGTCGCACGCGGCCCACGCCCCTGCCACGCTTTTCCCCTCGCGCCTGTGGCCCCAGGGACACACCCGCCGGCCTCCCGAGGGGAACTCCGTTGGCACACCGGTCGCAATAGGGGATTGCCATGAACCCGAAGACGCGCACCCGGCCCCGTCGCACCGCCTCCTCCCGGCGCTTCACCGTGCCGCCCGCGCTTCGCAAGGCCCTCATCCCCGCCGCGCTCGCCGCCCTGGGGCTCGCCGCCTGGGAGGACGTCCCCCTGCCCCGCCTGCTCAAGCCCTGGCTCTCCCACGCCATGGAGGCCCGCGCTGGACAGGCCCCTGTCGCGGCTCCCACCCTTCCCCTGGAGGCCCCGGGCCACGAGCTCTCGATGGCCGCCCCGCGCCTCGTGGACGAGGCCGCCCCCGTGGAGCCCTCCACCGACGCCGCCGTCCCCGGTGACGCCCTGGCGCTGCCGCACACGCACGCCCGCCGGGTGGACCACGTAGCCCGCGCCCTGGGCCTGCGCGACCTGGGGGACCTGTCCGGCGCCGTGACGGAGCTGCGCCGCGCGCTGCACGACGACCCGGGCGCCACGGACGCCCTGGCGCAGCTGGCGCGCACGGCCCGGGTGGCCGGGGACACGACGCTCGCCATCGACGCGTACGCCCGGCTGGGTCAGGCGGAGCCTCATGACGCGGGGGCGCTGGTGCGGCAGGCGCGGCTGCTGGTGTCGGAGGGCCGTTTCCCGGACGCCGTCCGCGTGGGCGAAGAGGCGCTCCTGCGCGACCCGGAGGACGCGGAGGTGTACCAGGTGCTCGGCCGCGCGCACCTGGGCGCCCATGAGCTCACCTCCGCCATCCTGCGCTTCCAGCAGGCGGTGCACCTGGATCCCGAGCACGGCCACGCGCTCAACAACCTGGGCTTCGCCTACCTGCGCGCCAACGACAACGCTCGCGCAGTGGAGGTCCTCACCCAGGCCGCCAGCCTCCTGCCGCACGTGGCCTACGTGCAGAACAACCTGGGCGTCGCCTGCGAGCGCCTGGGCCGGCTGGAGGAGGCCCGCGCCGCCTACGCCGCCGCCACCCGGCTGTCGCCCCGCTACGTGCAGGCCCGCGTCAACGCGGAGCGGGTGGGCCGCGTGGCCCGGGCCGACCTGGCGGGTCCAGCTCTGCCGGAGCCGCTCCCGCCCGTCGCGCCGTAGGGCGGGCGACCAGGAAACAGCGCCGTTCCCGGGGGGATGGCCCAGGCGGGTTC
>NZ_RAWF01000458.1:0-3730 GCF_003612075.1 Corallococcus sp. CA041A | reverse complement strand
CGCCCACCCCGGTGAGGATGCCCGGGGACTCCGTGGGCGCGTCCGGCCGGGCACGAGGCAGCAGCGTCAGCGACGCCGTCATCAACGCACCCAGGAGGTAGAGGTACGGCAGCGCCTGGGACTCGAAGCGCGACAACACCAGCGCGTTCGCGGACGTCTTGAGCTGCGTCACTCCCGCGATGAGCGCGAACTGGAACGCACCCGCCGGCAGGACGCGGCGGTTCCAGGATGAAGGTTCAGAAGGGGCCACGGGCGCGGGAATGCGGACAGGATAACGTGGAGCCCGCTATTCACGAATAACACTCTTCAGGTCCCGCGAGCATCCACCCTCCCGTCGCAGTCGGCCGCCCGCCTGCCCGGCGTCGGAGCCAGACTCCGGACTGGGAGTCCTTGCGGCCCCCACGGAAGGACACTCCTGTGAGCCCCACGGAACGCCGGCCGCGTGGCGTACACTCCGGCGCCGTGACGCCCACCCCCGACACCCTGCTCGACGGCACCCACACGGTGCTGACCCCGGAGTACGTGGAGTTCCGCTTCACGCTGGCGGGGGTGTACTCGCGCTTCCTCGCGTGGCTGATGGACGCGCTCATCGTCGGCTTCGTCGCGATGGTGGTGCTGCTGGTGTTCCAGGTGGCCATGGCCGCGTTCCCGGGGTTCGCCAGCGCGCTGGGCATCGTCGTCTACTTCCTGGTGGACTGGGGCTACGGCATCACGCTGGAGACCGTGTGGGCCGGCCAGACGGTGGGCAAGCGCGTGATGTCCCTCCGGGTCATCCAGGAGAGCGGCGTGCGCATCGGCTTCTACCACGCGGCCCTGCGCAACCTGGCGCGCGTGGTGGACCGGCTGCCGCTGCTCTATCTCGTGGGCGGCTCGGTCGCGCTCGTGTCGCGTTCGCACCAGCGGCTGGGGGACCTGCTGGCCGGCACCATCGTCGTGCGCGAGCGGCGCCTCAAGATGCCCTCCGCCCTGGAGACGCGCGGCGAGGAGGGCCTGCTGGCGGATCCGCTGTTCGTCTCGCGCGTGAAGCGGCTGTCCACCGAGGAGCGGGAGCTGGTGCTGTCCGCGGCCCTGCGCCGCGAGGAGCTGCGGCTGGAGGCCCGGCTCACGCTGTTCTCCGCGCTGGGCGCACGGCTCCAGGACTCGCTCGCCATGGAGAAGCCCGCCCACCTCTCGGACGAGAAGTGGACGCTGCTCGTCGCCGCCGCCCTGCTGCCCGCCCCGGCGGCTCGCCTGGGGCGGCCCACGTCCGGACCTAGAAGTACGTCGCCAGGCCCACGGAGCCCGTCAGCGACGTCTGCGTATCCTCGTTGAGCGCGATGTAGAAGTTGTACTGCGCGCGCACGCCCAGGCTCACCGAGTCGCTGAGGAAGAAGTCCACGCCCGCGTTGGGCCCGATGCCCACGAAGTTGCTGATGCTCTCCTTGAACACGATGAGGTAGCTCACGTCCGTTCCGATGTACGGGCGGATGGTCTCCTCCAGCAGCAGGTAGCGGATGCCCAGCGACGGCGCCAGGCCCACCACGCGCTTCTCCGGCGTGGAGAAGGTGTCCGTCGGGAACATCAGCTTCGACAGCGAGACGACCTCGAAGCCGTTCTCGATGTAGAGGCTGCCCTCCAGGCCGATGAACGGCGTCCCCGCGAGGCCCGCGGTGCGCTTGAAGTCCATGTAGCCCAGCGACAGGCCCAGACTCCGGTTGGAGAACTGCGCGTGAGCAGGAGCCGCGCCCAGCAGGGCAGCGAGCAAGCCGAAAGCACAAAGGTAGGTACGCATGGCGAGGCACTCTACAGCCGGCCTAACCCCTGGAAAACAGCGCTGATTCAGCACAAGCCCGGCGTTGCCTCACGGGGTGGCGCTCTCCTACACTCGGCCGGCCATGCGTCTTCGCCTCTTCCTTACGCTGACCGCCGCCGTTTCCCTCTCCACCACTGCCTGTCTCAGCACGCCGCCCCCGCACGAACGGGCGCTCATCAACAATGAGCTTTGCGCGCAGGAGATGGCCAACGGGGACCTGCAGAAGGCGGAGACCTACTGCAACCTGGGCCTGGAGTTCTCCCCCCAGTACGCGGACCTGTGGGCCAACAAAGGCCTCATCGCCATGTACTCGGGCAACAAGGGCAAGGCGAAGGAGTTCTTCATCAAGGCCCTGCGCTTCAACCAGGAGCACCTGCAGGCCTACCAGAACCTGGGCGTCCTCTACCTGGATGAAGGCGCCTACGGAAAGGCCCACGACAACTTCAAGCGCGCCCTGCAGGTGAACCCGGACAACCTGGAGTCGCGCTACGACCTGGGCCTCACCTACATGAAGATGGGCAAGAAGAAGGAGTCCAAGAAGGAGTTCGACACGCTGCTCGCGGTCAACCCCAACGTGGCCAACGCCCACCACAACCTCGGCATCATGGCCTACGAGGAAAAGGACCTGGAGACGGCCTTCGAGCACATCTCCCAGGCCGCCCAGCTCACCCCGGACTCCTCGGAGGTGTGGCACGACCTGGGCACGGTGCTGATGGAGCAGAGCCGCTTCGCGGAGGCCCGCGAGGCCTTTGGCAACTGTGCCCGCCTGGATGAGAAGAACTCCAGCTGCCTCAACAGCCTCGCCGTCGCCCAGCGCAAGGTGGCCCTCACCGACTCCGCCCTCAAGGAGCTGAAGGACACCCAGACGGCGGAGAACAGCGCCCCGGCCATGTACCTGCTCGCGCGCCAGTACCGTGAGAAGGGCCTCCTCGCGGAGGAGGAGAGCGCCTACCGCAAGTGCGTGAAGCTGGATGCCAAGTTCGCGCCCTGCCACTTCGGCCTCTTCCAGATCTTCTCCGAGGCCCACAAGCAGACCCACGCTCAGACGGCGTGCAAGAACTTCATGAAGTTTGGTACCTCCGAGGAATTCCCCACCGAGTACACGACGTGTGAGAGATTCCTCGCCAACGACTCGTTCTAGCCGTCCCTTGGGGTAGCGACACACGCGATGAGCGTCCGTCTGACCGTCACACAGCGCAGCGAGGCCGGAGGCGCCTCGGGCCAAGAGGTCGTCCTCGACGACTCCGTCATCACCCTGGGGCGGGACAAGACCTGCCAGGTGGTGCTCCCGCAGCAGGCGGTGTCGCGCAACCACGCGCGCATCATCCAGGAGGGCACCCTCTACTTCCTGGAGGACCTGGGCAGCGCGTACGGCACGAAGATCAACGGCAAGGCGCTCCCCAAGGGGGAGAAGGAACTGCTGCGCAACGGCGACGTCATCGCCATCGCGCAGTACGACGTCCGCTTCGACAAGGTCGTGGAGATCGCCCCGGACGTCAGCGACAAGACGTCCTTCCTCGCGCGCGGCATCTTGAAGGACGCGATGCGCGGCCTCGCCGGCGGCGAGGAGCGCTTCCTGCGCTACATGAACGGCCCGCGCGAGGGCCAGCGCATTGAAATCTCCGAGGCCCAGGAGCACGTCTTCGGCCGCGACGAGAAGGAAGCCGACGTCATCCTCAAGGACGACCTCGTCTCCCGCAAGCACGCCAAGGTGCGCCGCGACTGGTCCGGCACGCACGTGGAGGACCTGGGCAGCCGCAACGGCATCAAGGTCAACAAGAAGCGGGTGAACCGCAAGGCGCTCAAGGACGGCGACGAGCTGGAGATTGGCGCCACCCGCTTCGTCTACGTGGACCCCGCCGAGCCCCCTGACGAGCCCGCGGTGAGCCTTGCCGCGGAGAGCTCCGCCGTCGTCCCGGCACCCTCGCCCCCACGCCC
>NZ_RAWF01000457.1:0-3763 GCF_003612075.1 Corallococcus sp. CA041A | reverse complement strand
GAAGGAGAGGGGGCGGGCCGCGGACGGGGACAGGCCGTCCATGACGACGCCCGGGGCCGGAGGGGTCTCCATCGCGGGAGCCGCGCCGCCGCCATTGCGCAGGAAGGACAGCGGGCGCGCGGCGGACGGAGACAGGTCGTCCATCACCACCGGCGCGGAAGGCACGGCGGCGGGCGTGGGCGCGGGACCGCTCGCGCCACCGCCATTGCGAAGGAAGGAGAGGGGACGGGCCGCCGCGGGGGACAGGCCCTCCATCAGCGCGGCAGGTGGCGTCCGTGTAGCCACTGCGGACGCACCGGCCGGGGCCGGCTCACCGGGCGATGCAGGGTGCGCCGGAGCGCGCGTGTCGTCGAAGGGCCGGACGGTGGCCCCCGCATGAGTGGACGGGCCCTGCGCATCGAACGGACGCGGTGTTGCCCCCGCGTACGCGGACGGGCCCTGCGTGTCCGCCATGCGCGGCGGAGCCTCTGTCGACACGGATGCGGACGGAGGCACCGGACGCGACGAGGGCTCCGCGTGCACGGACGGACCCTGCGTTTCGAACGGACGCGGCGTTGCCCCCTCGTAGGCGGACGGGCCCTGTGTGTCCGCCATGCGCGGCGGGACTCCCGTCGACACGGAGGCGGACGGAGGCACCGGACGCGACGGAGCTTCCGCATGCACGGACGGACTCTGCGCATCGAACGGACGTGGCATGGCGCCCGTCTGCGCGGAGGCACCTGGACCTTCGGCAGGACGCGCCGCCGCTACGGGCGCGGGCGCGCGGACTTCGGCCTGGACCTCAGACGCGAAAGTTCGCGGGACCGGGGCGACCTCCTGGCGCCCCGGTCGTGCTCTTCGCGGCGCCTTCCGCGCCAAGTCCCGCGGACAGCCGCTCCACGCGGGCCAGCAGGTCGGGAATCGAACCGGCCGGGGACAGCTGGATGGCCTTGAGCAGCGCCATCTCCAGCGCCAGCCGGGGCTGCGCCGCTCGCGACACGTCCCAGATGCAGCCGTGCACGATGTCGAACAGCCGCGACAGCTGCGCCGTGTCCGCTTCCTTCGCCAGCGCGAACAGCGCCTTCTGCTCGGACTCCGCCAGCTCCGCGGGCGCCTCACCCAGCGACTTCGTCACGAAGAGATGCCGCAGCTGCAGCGCCAGCTCCTCCGCCAGCCGCTTCAGGTCCAGGCCCCGGTTGAACACTTCATCCACCCGGCCCAGCACGCGCTTCGCGTCCTTGCGGACCAGCGCCTCCGCGAAGTCCTGCACCACCGTGCGGTCGATGGCGCCCATCGCCTCCGCGACGGCCTCGTCCGTGGGGTTGGGACCGCACGACGCGAGAATCTGATCCAACAGGCTCAGCGCGTCGCGCATGCCGCCTTCGGACTGGCGCACCACCAGCGACAGCGACTGCTCGGAGATGCCCGCGCCTTCCGCCTGGCAGATCTCCTTCAGCCGCTGGAGCATCCGCGCCGCGGAGATGCGCCGGAAGTTGTGGCGCTGGCAGCGCGACAGGATGGTGTCCGGGAGCTTGTGCGCCTCCGTCGTCGCGAAGATGAACTTCACGTGACCGGGCGGCTCCTCCAGCGTCTTCAGGAGCGCGTTGAACGCCGCGCCGGAGAGCATGTGGACTTCGTCGATGATGTAGATCTTGTGGCGGTCGCGCTGCGGCAGGTACTTCGCGTTCTCGCGAATCTCGCGGACGTTCTCGACACCGTTGTTGGACGCACCGTCGATCTCCGCCACGTCCACGCTGGTGCCGGCGGTGATTTCGGTGCACGCCCGGCAGGTGCCGCACGGGGTCGCCGTGGGGCCCTGCTCACAGTTGAGCGCCTTGGCGAGCAGGCGGGCGGCCGTCGTCTTGCCCACCCCTCGAGGACCGCAGAACAGGTACGCGTGCGCGACCCGGTCCATCTTGATGGCGTTCCCGATGGTCCGGACCACGTGCTCCTGGCCGGTCATGTCATCGAACTTCTGCGGGCGCCATTTGCGGGCGAGGACGAGGTAGCTCATGGGGACAACCATCTAAACACGGCGGGCAAAAGGATCCATGGAACGTCCATTCCGCCCGCCGTGAGACGCACTCCGTCTCAGCGTCCGAGCGCCTGTAGCACCACGTTGGCCGCGTTGTGGCCCGCCGCGCCGATGACACTTCCCGCCGGGTGGCAGCCCGCGCTGCAGAAGTAGAGCCCCTGCACCGGCGTCTCATAGGGCAGCCGGTCGGTGAACCCGCGCTTGTTGTCCACATGGTGGATGTGGCCGCGGGTGATGCCGAAGTGGGACTCAATCTTCGGCGGCGTGAGCGCGAAGTACTCCTGCACCAGGTCGCTGGTGCCGGGCGCGAAGCGGTCGCAGATGGACAAGAGGTGCTTCACGTAGCGCGCCTCCTCCTTCTCCCAGGTGGTGCCCTCCAGCTTCTCCGGCACCCACTCCACGAAGAGGGCGGAGTTGTGGTGCCCTTCCTCGTCCTTCAGGGTCGGGTCCACCGTGGTGTGCACGTACCACTCGATGGAGGGGAACTCCGCCAGCCGTCCGGCCTTCGCCTCCTTGTAGCCGTGCGCGAGCGCCCCCAGCACGTCGTCCTCCTGAGGCAGCAGGTGGATGGTGGGCCCGAACTGGCCCCGGTCCTCCGGCAGGCAGGTGAAGGTGGGCAGGGACTTGAGGCACAGGTTCACCTTGAGAGTGGTGCCCGGCGAGGACATCCCGTCCACCATGCTCCGGTACTCCTTGTTCAGCGCCTCCGAGTCCATCAACTTCATCGTGCGGAACGGGTCCGCGTTGGAGACCACGACCTTCGCGGACAGTTCCTCGCCGTTCTCCAGCACCACGCCCTTCACCACGCCGCTGTCCACGCGCACTGACGCCACCTTCGCGTTCGTGCGCAGCTGGGCGCCGTGCTTGCGCGCCAGCGCCGCGATGCGCTGGGTGACGGTGCCCATGCCTCCTTCGACAATCATCCACGTGCCGCCGCTGCCCGGCAGCCGGCAGAGGTTGTGCACCAGCAGGTTCATGCCCGTGCCCGGCGTGTCGTAGCCACCGTCCAGGCCGGAGAACGCGTCGGTGACGGCGTACATCGCCTTCACGAAGTCGGACTTGTAGCCGAAGCGCTCCAGGTACTCGCGTGCCGTGCCTCGGCACAGATGGATGAAGTGCTGGCGCAGGGCCGGGCGCACGTAGCGCTCCGCCGTCTCCTCCAGCGACACGGGCGGCAGGAGCCACGCGGGCGCCAGGTCCTCGCGCAGCGCCGCCAGCTCCGTGTTCATGGCGACGTGGGCGTTCCAGTCCGCCTCGGAGAAGAACTCGCGGAACTGCCGCTCCAGCTCCCGCTCATCCGAGCCGAAGAGCAGGTAGCGCTTGTCCATGGTGGGCAGGAAGTAGTGCGGGTCGCGGCGCTTGAGGGGCAGCTCCAACTGGAGCTCCTGGAGCAGCTCCGGCGGCATCAGCCCCAGGAGGTACGCGCCGGTGGAGACGCCCAGCTTCGGCGCCGTGCGGAACGGGTACTCCGTCTTGCACGCGCCGCCCACCTGGTCCTTCTCTTCCAGCACGGTGACCGACAGGCCCCGGCGCGCGAGCATCGCCGCCGCGACAAGTCCGTTGTGGCCCGCACCCACCACGATGACGTCTGGCATGGTCTTCCTCCTTGGGGAAAAGGCCGTTCCTAGCCGAGCCGCGGCCTCCTCGACAAACACCGTGCGTCTTGCGCAGGACGCCAGGGCCGGAAAGAGTCGCGCCAGCCACGTGAACGCCCCCAACTCTGACGCGCCCCCGGCCCCCGTCCTCCCT
>NZ_RAWF01000456.1:0-3769 GCF_003612075.1 Corallococcus sp. CA041A | reverse complement strand
GGGCAGGGCGCCGCGGTCCACCTTGCCGTTGGGCGTGAGGGGCAGGGTGTCCAGGCCGACGAAGGCCGAGGGCACCATGTACGCAGGGAGACGGGAGCGCAGGTGCTCACGCAGAACGCCGGCATCCCCGAAGGCCGGGACGACGTAGGCCACGAGCCGCTGTTCGCGCACGTCGACCACGGCCTCGCGGACCTCGGGGTGCATGCGGAGCGCGGCTTCGATTTCGCCCGGCTCGATGCGGAAGCCGCGCAGCTTCACCTGGTGGTCGATGCGGCCCAGGAACTCCAACGTTCCGTCCGCGAGCCAGCGCACCCGGTCGCCCGTGCGGTACATCCGCGTGCCCGGCGCTTCGCGAAGCGCGTCCGGCACGAAGCGCTCGGCCGTCAGTTCCGGCCGGCCCAGGTAGCCGCGCACCACGCCTTCACCCCCGATGAACAACTCACCGGGGACCCCGACCGGCACCGGCCGCAGCAGGGCATCCAGGACGTGCAGCCCGGTGTTCGCCAGCGGCCGTCCCAGCGACACCGTGCCGGCCGTGTTCGTCTCCACGCGATGCATGGACGACCACACCGTCGTCTCGGTGGGTCCGTACATGTTGAGCAGGGCAGGGACGTGCTCGCGCAGCTTCGAGGCGAGGCTCCCCGGAAGCGCTTCGCCGCCCACGAGCATCTGGCGCAGTCCGCCCAGCGCATGCAGCGCCCGGGGCTCCTCCACGAGCGCACGCGCGTACGACGGCGTGCACTGGAAGTGGGTGACGGCGTGGCGCTCCAGCAGGTCCGCGAACGCCGCGGGCTCCAGGCCCGTGGGCGCGAGCACCACCTGGAAGCCGCGCGTCCAGGCCCAGAGCAGCTCCAGCACGGAGATGTCGAAGGAGATGCTCGTCATCGCCAGCCACGTGCCCGGGCACGGCGAGACGTGCGCATCCATCGCGCGGAAGAAGTTCATCACCGTCCGGTGCGGCACGCCCACGCCCTTGGGCCGCCCCGTCGAACCCGACGTGTAGAGCACGTACGCGAGCGTCCGCGCGTCACCCGCGGACCGCACGAAGTCCGCTCCCACCGAAGGGGCCACGTCATCGAGGAAGAGCCGGCGCTCGGCCGGCACCGCGATGACATCCTCCAGGCGACGAGGCCCCACGAGGACCTTCGCCCCCGAGTCCTCCCACATCGCCGCGAGCCGCTGCGCCGGGTACGCCGGATCCAACGGCAGGTAGGCCGCCCCCGCCTCCAGGATGCCGAGCATCCCCACCGCCAACTCCACCGAGCGGTCCACGCACAAGCCCACCACCGACTCCGGCCCCACGCCACGCTGCCTCAGCGTGTGCGCCACGGCCCGGGCCCGAGCACGCAGCTCCCGGTACGTCAGCCGGCCATCCCCTGCGACGAGCGCCACGGCATCCGGCGTGCGAGCCACCTGCGCCGCGAAGCGCGAGGAGAGGGTGGCATCCGAGGGGAACTCGATATCGGGTCCACGCGACAGCGCGAGCAGATGCTCCGACTCATCGGCGCTGAGCCACGGCAGCTCATCCACCTGGCGCGAAGGGTCCGCGACGGCGGCCTCCAGCAGCACACTCAGGTGGCCAGCGATGCGGGCCACGGTGTCCGCGTCGAAGAGGTCGGTGGCGTACTCCAGCCAGCCCTCGAAGCCCCTCGCGGATTCGGAGAGCGAGAGCGTCAGGTCGAACATCGCCGTGCCCGAATGCACGTCCAGCAAGCGCGACTGGATGCCCGGCAGCACGGGGGCGCCCACCTGCGCGCCCTGGAGGATGAACATCACCTGGAAGAGGGGCGTGTGCCCGCGCTCGCGCGTGGGCTGGAGCGCTTCCACCAGCTTCTCGAAGGGCACGTCCTGATGCGCGTACGCACCCATCGCCGTCGCGCGCACCCGGCCCAGCAGCTCACGGAAGGTGGGCGCGCCGGACAACCGCGTGCGCATCACCAGCGTGTTGACGAAGAAGCCCACCAGGCCCTGCAACTCCGCACGTTCACGACCCGCGATGGCCGTGCCCACGCTGACGTCGTCCTGTCCCGAGCGGCGCGCGAGCACCGCCTGGAAGGCCGCGAGCAGGACCATGAACGGGGTGACGCCCTCGCTGATGGCCAACCCGCGCACTGCCTCGGCGAGCCGTGAGTCGAGCACCACCGGCACCCGGGCGCCCTGCGTTCCACGCTCGGGGGGACGCGGCCGGTCTGTTGCCAGCTCCAGCAAGCGGGGCGCGCCTGAGAGCTGCTGCCGCCAGTAGTCCAGGTGCGAAGCCAGTGCGGCTCCGTCCAGCGACTCCCGCTGCCACTCCGCGTAGTCAGCGTAAGCCACCTTCAGCGCGCGCAGCGGCGACGGGCCGCCTTCGAGCAGCGCCGCGTAGAGGGCGGACATTTCGCGCACCAGCACGGCCATGGACGTGCCGTCCGACACGGCGTGGTGCATGACGAGCACCAACACGTGCGTGCGCTCATCCAGCGTCAGTAGCGTGGCGCGCACGAGCGGTCCCTGCGTCAGGATGAACGGACGGCGGGCCTCCTCATGGGCCAGACGGGAGGCTTCGGCCTCGCGGGTGTCCGCGGGCAGGGACTCCAGTGATACGCGGGCCAGTGGCAGGGATGCGAAGCTCGCGATGACCTGAAGCGGCCTTCCGTCCTGTTCCCGGAAGGAAGTCCTCAGCGCGTCATGGCGCGCGGCGAGCACGAGGAGGCTGTTCTCCAGCGTGGCCACGTCCAGCTCGCCTTCCAGTCGCACGGCGGCGGGAAGGTTGTAGGTCACGTCGCCCGGTGCGTACCGATCCAGGAACCACAGCCGCGCCTGCGCGAAGGACGCCGCCCGGTCGCCTGTTACTTCCCGGCGACGCAGCGTGCTCGATGCAGGGGCGGACGCCGCTGTGCGGGCCGCGATCAGCTGCCGTGCAAGGGACGTGATGCTCGGTCCCTGGAGCAACCACTCCATGGGCACCGTCACGCGCATCGTGCCGATACCCATTTCGTGCGCCAACTCCACCGCGCCCAACGAGTCCAGCCCGTAGCGAGTCACTGGAGCATCGACGTCGATGTCCTCACGGCGCATGCGCATGTGCCGGGCCACGACGTCGTGCAGCCATGCCACCAGCGCTGCCTCGTCCGCATTCGTGGGCAGGCCCTCTGAGACGGGCGCCGCTTCGCGTGCTCCAGAACCCGCGCCAGGAGCGGCCGGGCTACTGGCTCCGCGCTCATGACTCGATGACGGCCCGGACGAAGCCAAAGGCCTGTTGGCCCCAGCCACACCGGAGCCCGGGACGGCTGAGGCAGAGGCTCCGGAATCGGAGGCCCCAGCCAACGCCAACGGCCCGGATTCACCGAAGCCCGGCGCATTGATGGATCCGTCCCCGTCGGAGCCCGGAATGGATTCGGATGAAGCGGGGAGGGGAGCTTCGGACGACGAACGCACGCCCCCCGGCGGCTCCGCCCGCCACGCCGTCACCTCCTGCAATGCCCCCGCGAGGAAGGCCGCTCGGCACGCGTGCCGCTGCACCTTGCCGCTGGACGTCTTGGGCAAGCTGAGCGGCTCGATGAGCACCACCGCGTGCGCCTGCACCTCGTGCGACTCCGCCAGCCGCTGACGGATGGTGCCCACCGCCGCGTCCGCCGCCGCCAGCTGCTCACGCAGTCCGCCCAGCCGTCGCACGTCGATTTCCTGCACCACCACGGCGCGCTCCTCGCCCCCCACCTCCACCGAGAACACCGCGCCGCCCCCGGGCCTCAGCGCCGGGTGCGCCCCCTCCACCGTCGCCTCCAGGTCCTGC
>NZ_RAWF01000455.1:0-3775 GCF_003612075.1 Corallococcus sp. CA041A | reverse complement strand
GCCCGCTCCAGCTTCCGCATGTCGTATGCTGTCAGCCCCAGCTCGGCAGGGCTCCTTGCCGGTCGCATGCTCCAGAAACTGCGCATGCGACCCGGATTTGTCTCGGAACTTCTGGCGACCTACTTAGGCGGCACGCCGGACGGGGCCGTGTTCCCGTCCGGCGCTGGGACCGCGGGTTCGCGCTACTTCACGCCCGTGGGCTGGGTGATGGACTCGGAGCGGATGGTGTACTCGCCAGCGATGGCGTTCGTGTCGATGCCCGTGAAGTGACGGTACGGGTACGCGCCATCCGCGACGGTCTCGATGAACTCCACCGAGTCACCGGTGACGGACTTGCCGTTGATGTCCACGGTGAAGGTGTTCTTCTCCGAGTCCAGGCGCCACACGCACGCGCCCACGTTCGTCTCCGCGGAGCCGGTGGACAGCCCGTCGATGTCGAAGTCGTTCAGGAAGTGGTGGTTCATCTCCGCCCAGCGGAGGAAGTCCCGCCAGTTGGTGAAGGTGATCATCAGCCCGGCCGGCTGGGGGCTGGAGCCCTGGAGCACGCCGCCCCGGTAGATGTTCATCCGGTACGCGGAGCCGCCCGGCGAGCCCGTGAACGTGGGCAGGATGTTGACCGTGTTCGCCTCGCGGCCCGGCGTCACCTTCAGCGTGCTGACGACCTGATCGCCATCGCGCGCGGACAGCTGGTAGCCACCCTGCGCCCCCAGACGCGTCGCCACGCGCTGCTCCCACTTCACGGCCTGCGTGAAGCTGCTGGAGACGCCGTCCTTCTGGGTCGTGAGGTTGGACACCGCCAGCCCGTCAGCGACGGCATCCACCTTCGCGCGGCCCAGCGCGCAGCTGGTGATGCCTTCGAACTTCTTCACGCACTGGGACGCCGCGGCTTCCTGCGCGTTCAGGGAACCGGAGGCCTGGCCGTCATCGGCACCGCCCGCGCAACCCGTGATGCTCAGCAGCATGGAAGCCAGCAGGGAACCCGTGATCTTCAGATGCATCCGTTACCTCATGGTGTGGGGTGTACTGCCCGCTGCCCCACTGCACCCCTCACGCCAACACCTGGAGCCCGTCTGTTTCACTCGTGTCATTCATTGATTGAGAAAACGGAGTAGCGGCGGATGTCACATGAAACACGCGATTTGTAGCAGGTCCGGTCTCACCCGGAGCCTCAGGACCCCTTACTCGCGGGCGGGGTCCTGAAACGGGGATTCAAGGGATGAGCCGGACGCGGGCGGAACTTTGCCGTGGCGCACAACTCCCCAGGGGGTTCGGCGGATAATCTGGGGAGCGCTGTTCCTCCCCCGGACTCCCCACCATGGCCTCGAAGATCAACGACAGCTCGCGTCCCCTCACCTCCGTCTCGCGGCTGTCCTCGCAGGACGCCCGGACGACGGATGCGAAGTCCCGGAACCGCCCTCTCGCATTCAAGGACGGCTTCGAGTCCTCCGGCAGCACGCGCCCCGCGCCCGGCCAGCTGCCGCGGCTGCCCGCGCCGCCTCCGATCCTGGGGCTGCCCGCGCCCACCACCCCGACGCCCGCGCCGACGACGCCGGTGCCTCCGGAGGCGCCCACCGAGCCGCCCGTTTCGGTCGACTCGGATCCGATGACGCACCTCGAGTACCTGGCCTCGGACGCGCTGCAGGGACGTGACAGCCCCTCCGCGGGCCTGGATGCCGCTTCCGTCTACGTGCAGGCCCACGCGGAGAAGTACGGGCTCGTGGGGCCCAACATCAACAACCCGGAGAACCCCTTCCAGCAGAAGTTCAACGTCTACTCGTGGCTGGGCGCGGAAAAGGCGGGCGAGACGGCGGGCGCGGCGCACGCAGGGCATGCCGAGCACAAGCAGTTCGGCCACACGATGTTCCAGGAAGGCTTCTACCTGGACGAGAAGATGCCCAAGGACACGCTGAAGAAGCTCAACCAGCAGTACGAGCAGACGATGAAGGCGGCGGGCCAGTCGGTGGTGCCGGCGCGCGCGGGCAAGCAGCGCAGCGTGGAGGAGCTCAAGCAGGTGGCCGCCGCCACGGGCCAGGCGGTGAACACCATGGCCATGCTGCCCGGCACCGGCCCCCACAAGGACGAGGTCATCGTGGTGATGGCCCACCTGGACCACGTGGGCGTGGACCGCAAGGGCAACCCGTACAACGGCGCGGACGACAACGCGTCCGGCAGCGCGGTGCTGATGGCGGCGGTGCCGGAGCTGGCGGAGGCCGCGAAGAACGGCAAGCTGGACCGCTCCGTGCTCTTCATCTGGACGGGCGCGGAGGAGAAGGGCCTGGTGGGCTCGCAGTACTTCGTGGACCACCCCATCCCCGGCCTGGAGCTGAAGAACATCGCCGGCGTCATCAACACGGACATGGTGGGCCGTTGGGATGATCAGCGCCTGTCCGTGGTGGACACCAACACCAAGGGCCAGCCCAACTACTTCCGTGACGTGGTGGACCAGGCGAACCAGCAGCTGGCGGATCCGTTCGACCGCATCAACCGCGACATCAACGTCTACCGCGACCGGCAGGACGGCGCGTCCTTCGGGCGCAAGGGCGAGGACGTCCTCTTCCTCTTCGAGGGCCTGTCCAACCCCGAGGGCGGCGGCGACCTCATCCCGGAGTACCACCGGCAGGATGACGACATCGACAAGATCATCGAGGACAACGGCGGCAACAAGCCCCGCCGCGTGAAGGACCTGCTCCTCAACGTCATCAACATCGCGGCGAACCGCACGACGGAGCCGCAGCAGCAGCCGAAGTAGCTGACCGCGGCACCCTCCGCCGGAAGGAGCACTTCCGGCGGGAGCATCCAGCGGGGACAGCGGGACCGCTAGGCGGCCAGCTTCTCCCCGCTGCCTTCCACGGGCCTGCCGGAGAGCGCGGCGACCTCGTGCTCGCTCAGCACGAGCTTCTCTTCAGAGCCGCTCCAGACGAACGGGATGCCCGGCTGGCGGTACAGGTTCGCGGGGATCTCCTGCGCCAGCTGCGCGTGCAGCTCCGGCAGCTTGGACCAGTGCAGACCGTGCCGCGTGTGATGCGCGGTGTGGTAGCCCAGGTTGCCCGTCATCAGGTTGTAGCCCTTGTGGAGGATGTTGTACGAGGCCTCCGAGTGGTTGGCCGTCTCCAGGCCCACGTGGTGGAAGTACGTGGCCCAGGTCGTCACGTAGAGCGACGCCATCATGGGCAAGAGGAACACGAAGAGCGCGTTGTAGGGGTTCACCCAGAACAGGCCCGCCAGCAGCACCACCTGGAGCGCGGCCATCCACACGAACACGCGCAGCGCCTTGGGGTGATGCTTCTTCCCCACGTGGAACGCGCGCGAGTACGCGGTCAGCGCCGTGCTCAGCGAGTACTCCACCTCCCCCATCGTCGAGCCGTCATCCCGCTTCCAGCGCGACTCGTCCTGCGTCTGGTCCAGGTAGTTCTTGTGGTGGCCCAGCACGTGGTGGAGGAACCACGCCTGCGACGTCACGCCCGTCTGGAAGCCGAAGACGATCTCCAACAGGCGGTTGGGCAGCGCGTGCTTGAAGAAGGACAGGTGCTGGTGGTGGTGGTTCCACGAGCAGATCCATCCCTTGGGGATGATGCCCAGTCCGAACCACAGCACCGGGATCCACCAGCTCTGGGCCGTGAGGAACACCGTCAGGTCGAGCGCGAACACGCCAAGGAACATCAGGACCGGGATGCGATCTTCAGGGTGCCGGAACAGGGTCATGGGCTTCCGAGACAAGTGGGCCGGGGAAAAAATGCCGCTTTTCCAACTGTAGGCTGCATTCCCCACCCCGAAC
>NZ_RAWF01000454.1:0-3777 GCF_003612075.1 Corallococcus sp. CA041A | reverse complement strand
CCTCCCCGCGGTCCAGGGTCCCCCTCACCCCGTGAAGGATGACGGCTCGACTCCCGGCGTCACGGTGCGGATGGACGCTTGCGCGCGGAGGGCTTGGGCTTGAACGCGTCGCTGCGCGGGTGGAACTCGTCGTACACCTTGCGCAGCCGGGCGCCGTTGACGTGCGTGTAGATCTGCGTCGTCGCCAGGTCCGCGTGGCCCAGCATCTGCTGCACCGCGCGCAGGTCCGCGCCGCGCTCCACCAGGTGCGTGGCGAACGAGTGGCGCAGCTTGTGTGGCGACAGCGGCTTCAGGATGCCGGCCTTCAGCGCGTAGCGCTTGAGCAGCTTCCAGAAGCCCTGCCGCGTGAAGCCTTGCCCGCGCGGCGTGACGAACAGCGCGTCCGCCTGGCGCTTGCCCAGGAACTCCGGCCGCGAATGGGCCAGGTACTCCTGGACCTTTTCAATCGCCACGCGCCCCAGCGGGACGATGCGCTCCTTGGAGCCCTTGCCCCGGGTGACGAGGTAGCCGGACGTGAGCTGCACGTTGTTGAGCTCCAGCGTGCACAGCTCCGTCACGCGCAGGCCGGTGGCGTAGAGCACCTCCAGCATGGCCTTGTCGCGCAGGCCGGTGACGGTGCGCTCGTCGGGCGCGGCGAGCAGCTGCTCCACCTCCTCCAGCGTGAGGAACACGGGCAGCTTCCGGGGCGACTTCGGCGTGTCCACGTCCTCCGTGGGGTCCTTGTCCGCCAGCCGCTCCGCCACGAGGAAGCGGTGGAAGACGCGCAGCGCGGCCAGATGGCGCGCCTGGCTGCGGCGCCCCAGGCCCCGCTTGCCCAGCGTCACCAGGTGCGCGAGCACGTCCTCCTGTTTGACGCGCGCCACGTCGTCCTTGCCGCGCGAGCGCAGGTCCTCGAAGTACACGGTGAGGTCCGCCGCGTAGGCGTCCACCGTCTTGCCGGACAGGCCCCGCTCCGCGCGGATGAAGGCGATGAACGCGTCGAGCAGTCCTTCCATGGTCCCCGGAGGCTACCGGACGCGCCCCCGAGGGCAACTCCCTGACGGCCCCACCCGTCACGACGTTGCCTTCACCCCGGGAAGCGGTCCACCCTGCCGCTTCCCACACTCGAGGAGTGACGAAGATGCGTGCACAGGCATGGATGTGGATGGCGGTCCTCACGCTGGGCAGCGTGGGCACGACGGCCCTGGCGCAGACGCCCGCGCCCGTGGCGAAGGAGCAGAAGACCCGGACGGGCAAGGTGAAGAGCGTCAGCCCGTCCAGCATCCAGCTGGAGGGCACCACCGCGGATGCCCCACCGCTCACCTACGTGGTGGACACGACAAAGCCCCAGCTCACGCAGACCCTCCAGGGCATCCGGGCCGGGGACTCCGTGAAGCTGACCTACGCCCCCAACGACGTGGGCGCGAAGGTCGTCACGGACGTGCAGAAGCAGTAGCGCCCGGCGGCGGCCCCGGGCGCCTTCAGGCCTGGGGTTCCGCCGAGGCCTCCTGGGCGTGCGCGCGCTCCAGCGCCTCCACCACCCAGGGCCAGCCCACCAGGATGTTGCCCGGCGAGCGCAGGCACGCGTCCGCCACCGCCAGCACCTCCGCCGGCCGCGAGCGCACCGCCAGCGCCAGGTGACGGCTCAGGAACGGGTGCGGCAGGTAGCTCAGGTTGTGATGCCGCACCGGCACCCAGCGCAACGTGGGCTTCCCCGTGAAGCGCTCCACCGCGTACGCCACCGCCTGCGCCAGCACCTCCAGCGCGTAGAACGGCAGCCGGAACGCGCACATCAGGAAGGCCACCAGCGCGCTCGCCGCCACCGCGCCCGCGAAGGACACCGTCGAGGCGCTGCTCCACACCAGCATGGGCACCAGGCTGGTGGCGATGGCCGCCACCTGCACGTTGCGCACGGAGGGACCGCGCCCGCTGGACAGGCCGCCAATGCTCCCCGCGGACAGGCCGGACACGATGCCCAGGCACAGGCCCACCGTCATCGCCGCCGCGCCTCCGTGCTCCGGACCGAAGGCACCGCCCGCCGTGGCGTGCAGCCCCGCCAGCATGGACACGCTCGCCAGCGAGCCCAGCAGCACGCCCGACGCGAGCCCCGACACCAGCGCCACCACCAGCCCCACCGCGCTGCACAACCCGGCGGAGACCAGGTACACGCCCCGCATCGGCACGCCCATCAGCCGCAGCCCCAGCCCCGCGAGCACCGTGAGGAGGGGCGACAGCACGACGAGCAGCAGCAGCATCCGCGCCACGAAGGCCCCGGCGGCGCGGCCTCCTTCGGCCTGTTCGCGCCACAGCTGCCCGATGCGGCCCGCGGGCGAGCGGATGCCCGCTTCGCGCAGCCGGTAATGCAAATCAATGGGACGGAGCACCAACAGGCCCAGCAGCGCGAGCGCGCCCGGCACCCGCTCCGGTGAGTCGACGACAGGCGTTGCTGGTAGGTCCCCCTCAGCCAAGGCTTCCCCCTCTGGAATGGATTTCAGGACTCCAGACTACCCTTGCCTTGCCTCAGGATTTCAAGCGTATCGCCTATCAGTGAAACCACCGTGGACGGCTCGTTCAAAGTGACGCCTCCGTCAAGAATCAAATCCAGCCCGTGCCCCAGCGCCGTCTTGATATCCCGAGCGTCCGAGAGAACCGTACCGTCGGTATGGGTTGCCGACGTGGTGATGAGCGGGCGGCCGAGCGCTTTCGCCAGCTCGCGGGGCAAGGCAGCGTCCGGCACTCGCAGGCCCACCTGCTTCTGCTTCGTCATCATCACCTCTGGCACCAGGCGTGTGGCCTCCAGGATGAAGGTGAAGGCACCCGGGGTGAGCCCCTTCATGGCGCGGTAGGCGAAGTTGCTCACGTGCGCGTAGCGGGCCACGTCCGACAGGTCCGGACACAGCAGTGACAAGGGCTTCTTCTTGTCGCGGCCCTTGAGCTGGTACAGCCGCTCAATGGCTTTCTTTGCGTTCAAATCACAGCCGATGCCGTAGTACGTGTCCGTGGGATAGGCGATGAGGCCACCCTTCTCCAGCACCTCCACCGCGCGTGCGATGTGGCGGGGCGAGGGGTGATCCACGTCCACCTCGAGGATGGGAGCGACGGCGGCGGGCATGACGGGAGGCTCCTGGAAGAGGCCACCCCCGGGGTGAGGGGGTGTGCACCCACTATGCGCCGCCGCCCGCCTCCTCCGCACGGATTTCGCCACTGCCCATCAGCGCACGCCGGGTGAGGACGGGCCCCACCAGTTCGTGCGCGGTGATCATCGCGATGATGAGCACCTCCACCTGCGGCCCGAAGGTCGGGAAGGTGCGCGACACCAGCGCCGCCAGGCCGAACGTCACGCCCGCCTGGGAGATGAGCCCCATCCACAGGTAGCGCTTGAGGCGCGGGTCCTCCGCGGGCGCGAACCTGCGGCACGCGCCCCAGATGGCCAGGCCGCGCAGCGCCACGAGCAGCAGCGCTGCGGGCCCCACCGTCACCAGCGTGTCCAGCCGCAGCCCCGCCCCCGCCGCGGCGAAGAAGAGCGCGAACACTGGCAAGCCCGCCTGGTTGATGGCGTGGTGGATGCGCCGGCCCTCGCGCTCGTCCAGGTTCGCGATGAGCGCCCCGGCCGCCAGCGACACCAGCAGCGGCGACAGGTGCAGCCGCGCCCCGCCTTCCGCCGCCGCGAACGACAGCCCCACGAGGAACAGCGGCAGCTCCCGGTTGACGCCTCGCATGTACAGGAGCATCGCCACGGCCAGCAGGCACCCGACCACCACGGAGCCGAACAGCTCCCACCCCCTGTCTCTTATACAC
>NZ_RAWF01000453.1:0-3797 GCF_003612075.1 Corallococcus sp. CA041A | reverse complement strand
GGGTGGGGGCGTCGCAGGGCGGGGGCTATCCCGACCGGCTCGCCTCCCGCCTCCGCAAGGACGGCCTGCCCGTGGGCCATACCAACCTGGGGCAGAGCGGCGCGCGCGTGCGCGACATCGTCAACAACGCCCTCAAGCGCGTCATCGCGTTGCAGCCCACGCTCATCACCCTGGGCGTGGGCACCAACGACATCTGGCGCGGCACCGAGGTGGCGGAGTTCCAGGACGACCTGGACCGCATCGCCCGGCGGCTGAAGCAGACCGGCGCGTCCATGGTGGTGGTGAACCTGGCGGACATGGCGCTCGCGCCGGTGGCGAAGATGGTGCCCAGCGCGCTGTATGAAGGGCGCATCGAGCCGTTCAACCAGGCCATCGCCTCCGTGGCCCGCGCGCACGGGCTGCACCTGGTGGACCTGTTCACCGCCAGCCGGGAGATGATCCCCCGGCGCCCGGACTTCTTCTGCTCGGATGGCTTCCACCCGTCCGCGGTGGGCTACGAGGAGTGGGCGGACCTGATGCTCCCCGTGGTCCGCACGCTCGTGCAGCGGTAGCGCCGGGCAGGGCGCCCTGGCGCCCCGCGCTCAGGCCTTCGCGATGCCGGAGGGCGCGGGCGGCGTGGAGGGCGCGTCCGAGGGCGGCGCGCTGATGCTGCGCTCGCGTCCGGGGTGGAGCTCCATGCCGGCCTCGAACGCCGTCACCCGGTTGCGGCCTGTCCGCTTGCTGCAATAGAGCGCCGAGTCCGCGCAATCCACCAGCATGTCCTGCGCCGACGCGTCCGTGGGGAAGTGCGAGACGCCGATGGACACCGTGACGTGGCCTCCGGGCAGCCCCGGACGGCTGAGCGTGACGGAGTCCGCCACCGCGCGGCGCAGCGTCTCCGCCACCTCCACCGCCGTGGCCTTGGACACCTGAGGCAGCAGCAGCACGAACTCCTCGCCGCCGTAGCGCCCCAGCGTGTCCACCTTCCTCGCGCGGGTCCGGAGCACGTCGGAGACCCGGCGCAGCGTCTCGTCTCCGGCGCGGTGGCCGGCCAGGTCGTTGAGCCGCTTGAAGTGGTCCACGTCCACCATCAGCAGCGCCAGCGGCACGCCGAAGCGCTGGGCTCGCGCGAGCTCCAGGTCCAGCCGCTGGAAGAGGTGGCGGCGGTTGGGCACGCCCGTGAGCGCGTCCGTCAGCGTGAGCTTCACCGTCTCCGCGTGCAGGCGCGCGTTCGTCACCGCCGTCGCGGCCTGATCCGCCACCGCGGTGAAGAGCTCGATCTCCTCCGCGGAGATGCTCGCCGTCTCCGGGCGCTGGAAGTTGATGACGCCCAGGAGCGTGTCCGCGTGCACCATGGGCACCGCCAGCAGCGAACCGTGCTCCGAGCCGCCGCGCAGCCCGCGCCGCGCGAAGATGCTGGTGCTGTCCGTCAGGTCCGGCAGGTACACGGCCTTGCGCGTCTGGGCGGCCCGGCCGCACGCGCCCTCGCCCATGGCGAAGGTGTGGCCCTCCAGGCCCCGGCCCTGCGGCCACGCGTGCTTCACCTCCAGCATGCCCTCCTCGTTGAGGAGCATGATGGAGAAGTCCGGGATGTGCAGCCGCTCCACCACCAGGCGGGTGATGCGCGACAGGAGCTCGTCCAGCTCCAGCGTGGTGTTGAGCGAGCGGGCCACGTCGAACAGCAGCGACAGCTCCGTCAGGCGCTCCTCCAGCTCGTCCTTCAGCGCCAGCTTCTCCTTCACCAGCTGCAGGTCTCGGTGCGTGTCGATCTCCTCCACCTTCATGGAGGTGAGCCGCGCGAGCATCTGGTTGAAGGCCGCGCCCAGCCGGGAAATCTCGTCCGTGCTCCGGGCCTCCGCGCGCACCAGCAGGTCGCCGTCGGCCGCGCGGCCCATGGCCTCGCTCAGCCGCTTGAGCGGCGCGGTGAGCACGAAGCGCAGGGACAGCCACGTGACGAGCCCCAGGATGCCCACGAAGAGCACCATCGCGCCCAGCGCGTCCTGGAACACCGTCTGGAGCTGGCGGGTCAGCGCGGGCTCGCCCATGCGCACCTGCAGGACGCCCATGCGCTGCGCGGCTTCGCCGGTGTGACAGCCGGAGCACTCCGGACCGCCCAGGGGCCGCACCACCTCCGTGCCGTGGTCGCTGGAGCGCGCTGTCTCCGGCCCCGTCGCGGACAGCCGCGCGGCCTCCGGGTGCGGATGGCCCTGCTCGGCAGGCCGCCTGCTCCACCGGATGCGCCCGTCCGGCGTCAGGACCCGCAGGTCCTCCACGGAGCGGAACAGCCGCGTGTCCGACGACAGCACGTCCGCGACCGCGCCATGCGGTGCCGCGCCCGGCGCCTGCGGCAGCGTGAAGGTGGAGGCCACGGCCTCCGCCAACGCGAGCGCCTCCAGGTGCGTGCCTTCACGCACCGCCTGCCGGGCTTCGCGCGAGAAGTGCCCCACGCCCAGGAGCGCCACCACCAACCCGGGCAGCGCGATGCTCCACAAGAGCTTCCTGCCAATCGTCTCGGAACCGAGGGCCATGTGCGGGGCGCAGTGTGCTTCGTGCATTCGCGTTCTGTCCGCGAGTGACGGAGTGTTCAAAATTGTCAGGGGCATGACACGCCCTGTCAAACGTACTGGTGTCGAAATATTGAAATGGGGGTGTTGTTCCTCGGCATGTTCCTGTTTTCACGGGCTGTACCCGTGGCACGGTGGCGGTAGTCCCGAAGACCGCGTCCGGAAAGAGGAGTTCCGCCCATGACCCCGTCCGTGTTCCTCACCTCCGCGCTGCTGCCGGTGCCCCACGGCTTCGCCACGCGCGCGGGTGGGGTGTCCGAGGGGCCCTACGCGTCCCTCAACCTGGGCTTCTCCGTGGGCGACGAACGTCCCCACGTGGAGGAGAACCACCGCCGGCTGGCCCAGGCCGCGGGCGCGCTTCTGGGCTCGCTCTGCCGGGTGTCCCAGGTACACGGCGACACGGTGCTGGAGGCTCGCGGCGAAGCCGACGACGTGCTGCGCCCCACGCTGGGTGAGGCGGACGCGCTGTGGACGGAAGGGGAGGGCAGCTGGGTGGCGGTGGGCACCGCGGACTGCGTGCCGGTGCTGATCGTGGATCCGCGAGCCCGGCGCGTGGCGGCGGTGCACTCCGGATGGAAGGGCACGGACCTGGAGATCAGCGCCCGCACGGTGGAGGCGCTGGTGGCGAGGGGCAGCCGGCCGGAGGACCTGCTCGCGGCGGTGGGCCCCTGCATCCAGGCGTGCTGCTACGAGGTCTCCCCGGAGCTGGGCGACCGCTTCCGCGCACGCTTTGGTCCGGACGTCGTCCGCGCGGGAGCCAGGCCGCACCTGGATCTTCCACTCGCGGTGAAGTCGTCCCTCACAAAGGCGGGCCTGAAGCCGGAGCAGGTGGACGTGCTACAGGCCTGTACGGCGTGTGATCCAGAGCGGTTCTTCTCCCACCGCCGGGACGCGGGGCGCACAGGGCGGCACCTCAACTTCGTGCTGCACCGCTTCTAGCGGAGGCCCGCCGGGGTCGTTTTCTTGACGGTCTCCGACCGGCCTTCCTATCCTCGACCTGGAATTCCCTCCGTCCAGGCTCGTGCCGGTGCGTCCCTTCCTCTTCCGCCTGTTTGCCGCCGTCGCGCTGTCCGCGCCGACCGCCTGTGCCACCACCGCTGCTTCGCAGACGGAAGTGGGCCGGCTGGAGGCTGAGGTGCGCACGCTGCGCGCGGCCCAGTCGTCGCTGATCGAGCGCCTGGAGCGGCTGGAGAACCGCGACGCCGTCTCGCGCGCCCGCGCCGCCGCCCCGGCCCCCGCCGCGTCGTCCCCGAA
>NZ_RAWF01000452.1:0-3804 GCF_003612075.1 Corallococcus sp. CA041A | reverse complement strand
CCTCCCTCCCCCATCCTGAAGGATTCATGACCTTCATCTTCGGGTTCCTGATCTGGGCCATCCTCCCGGGGGCCTGCCTGTTCACCATGGTGAGGGTGCTGCGCCAGCACCGGCTCACCCGGGAGCTGCGAGCGCGGGGACTGCGCGCTCCGGGCGAGGTCGTCAACCTGCGCACGGACTTCCTGTCGAACTCCGTGATCATGGAGTACGTCTTCCATCTGCCGGACGGTTCGGAGCACCACGAGGCGCTCCGCCTGAGCAGGCGCCCCCTGCGCTCGCATCCCTCGGTGGGGGACCCACTCGAAGTCACCTACCTCCCGGACGACCCCCGCCAGCATCAACGCGCAGGGGCGGAAGTCGGGCTGCTCACGCTCGTGGCCACGATGGTCGTCCTGGTGCTCGTCATGGTCGTGGGCGGGTACATCGTGTACCAGATGATGATGCCCCACCCCACGCAGGGCCACGCGCGAGCCCCGCTGGAGCCCGTCACCTCGCAGGGCTTGCGCCAGACCGGCGAGCCTCCGCGGAATGCCGTACAGGAGCAGCAGCGGCAAGATGTGGCACGGGAAGCCCCCTCCCCGTGAACCCCCTCATCCAGAGGGTGGCCCTGGCGCGCTTCGTCCTGGACCGTGGCGTCCGTCTTCTCCCTGCCGGACGGCGCGGAGCACCACGGCACGTCTTGCAATGACGGGGGAAGGGCCAATCCCTCCGCGTTGCCTTCGAGTCCGCGCCCCCGTCATCCTGAGGCATCCATGCTCCCCATCAATGCGATCCTGCTCATGGTGTTCTTCGTGGGGGCGCCCCTGGCGCTGACGGTGATGCTGGTGCGCCAGCACCGGCTCACCCTGGCGCTGCGGGAGCGCGGACGGCCCGCCCGGGGCAAGGTGGTCCGCATCCGCGAAAGCTGGTTGAACGTGAACCACGTGTTCGTGGAGTACGTCTTCCGCCTGCCAGACGGTTCGGAGATCCACGGCAAGTACAAGATCCACCGGCACGTGTTGCCGTCCCAGCCCGTGTCCGAGGGCGACCCCCTGGAGTTCCTCTACCTGCCGGACGCCCCCCACAGGCACCAGCGCGCGGACGTGGAGAGCGGGCGCCTCAACCTCCTGACCGGGATCTTCGGCCTCGCGGTCCTCTTGACCCTGGCCTTCATCACGTGGATGAACGCGCGCTGAAGGGTCCCGGACCGCGCGGCCCCAGGGCGCGGTTTAGTTGGGCCCGTAGAAGGGCTCGCCCGCGGCGGGCACCGCGAGCGTCACGGAGCTGGCCACGGAAGACACCGGGGCGCGGTAGATGCTCGGGTCACCGCCGGAGTCGTTGAAGAGGAAGCCCAGCTCCGTGCTGCTCGTCCAGCTGGGGAAGCTCTCCTCCACGGTGCTCGCCGTGTAGTCCGTCAGCCGCCGCACGGAGCCGCTGATGCCGTTGGCCGTCGCGTTGCCCACGAAGATGCGCGTGCTGCCGTTGGACAGCCGCCCGTCCAGCGCCACCTGCCGCCCGTCCGGGGACACCACCGCGCGGTTCGCGATGGCCAGCACCTCGTTGCCCAGCGCCACGAAGTTGGCGCTGCCACCGCCGGCCGGCACGAACGCGAGCTGGTTGTAGAAGGAGGCACTGCTGCCCGCGGGCGCCACCACCGTGTTGCCGCTGGGGAAGAAGGACGGCGACCCGAAGGCGATGCCCGCGTTGGGCGTCAACTCCACGAAGCCGCTGCCATCCACCGCGATGCGCGCCAGCGAGCTCAGCGCCCCCGACGTCCGCTCGAACGCGAAGACGATGAAGCGGCCATCCGGGCTGAACGTGGGCCCGCGGAAGCCAGTGCAGCTGCCGCATGCCGCGTCGTTGGTGCTCAGCAGCGTGGCCACCGGCCCGCCCGTGGTGGGCACCGTCTGGAGCGAGTACGTGTTTCCAGAGCGCTGCACGAACACGATGCTGTTGCCGTTCTTGGAGATGGAGGGCGTGTACGCGCCGCCGGCCGTCGTCAGCCGCTGCGGACTGTTGGGGTCGCCGTCGTCGTCCACCACGTAGATGTTCCGGTCGCCGCGCACGAAGGCGAAGCCCCGGTCGAAGAGGACGTCACCCGTGGTGCCGCCACCGCCAAAGTCCGTGGGCTCACACGCCCCCAACAACCCCACCGCCACCACACCGCCGAGCAACCGCCGCATGCCCATCATCGCTGTCTCTCCCGCCGTGCCGGCCCTGTCACACGCGCGCTTCGCGCCCGAACACTACAGGGCGCGCCGGACAAGACGTCAACGCACACGGAGGCATTCACGCGCCCCCGTGTCCGGGAGCGCGCACGCGCCTTCAGCGGTTGAGACGGTTCAGTTCGTTGCGGCAGACGTTGCAGGGGCCCAGCGACTTGCGGTCGATGTCCTGCGGGGACTGCGGGAGGAACATCACGCAGCGTGAGTCCTCGCAGTACGACAGGCCGATGAGGTGCCCGGCCTGGTGCACCGCCTCCACCTGCACGCGGCGGCGCAGCGTTTCGCCCTCCGCGCCCTGGCGCAGCCGGTACAGGCTCATCACCGCGACCTTGGACTCCCGGTCCGCCTGCCCGAAGACGAAGGGCGAGTCCGGTTCGAAGAGGTCCGCGTCCGTCACGCCCATCACCAGCTCCTGCGGCGCTTCATCCAGCACCGTACCCAACCGGCGCATGATGGCGTTGCAGTGGTACTGGCTGCGGTCCTTGTTGAAGGCATAGGCCGGGGAGGACAGCGCCATCCGGCTCACGACCGAGCTGACGCCCAGATGGGTCGTCAGCGGTTCCTGCAAGGCGTTCACGATCGCGGACGGTGGACTGCCCACGGTGACCAGCAGGAGCGTCTTCTGCGGCATCAGCCCACCGCCTTCTACCTCCGGACGGACGACGTTGACCGCGTCCCCCCGGAGCGGAGTGGCTGGGGCGCAAGGATTCGAACCTTGATAATCAGAGTCAAAGTCTGACGTCCTGCCATTAGACGACGCCCCAGCAGGTTCGCACGCGTACTCGTGGGCCGATACTACGGCACTTTGACGGGCGCGGGAACCCACTCTGACGCTGCCCCCTTCAGTCCATGGAGTGCGGGGGGTGGATCACTCCCCCGGACGCCACCTGGGAGGCTGCCGGGGGGACGGGCTGTCATCCACCCGACAGCTGAGGCCCCTCTTCAGCCCTTCAGCACGGCCAGGGGCGTGAGCCGGACGCGGGGCGTCACGAGTTCCGCCTCGTCCTCCAGCACCTCGGTGAGGTCCCGGTAGGCGGCGGGGGCCTCCTCCACCAGGGCGCGGGTCCGGCCCGGGTCGAACACCACGCGGCGCAGGGCGTGGACCAGGGCGTCCGGGCGGATGCGAGCCCGGGCCTCCGTGCGGGTGAGCACGCGGCCCGCGCCGTGGGAGCAGGAGCGGAAGGCGCGGGGCTCCCCCTGCCCTTCGACGACGTAGGAGGCCGTGCCCATGGAGCCGGGGATGAGCCCCCGGGCTCCGGCATCCAGCCCCACCGCGCCCTTGCGGTGGACCCAGAGCGCGCGGCCGAAGTGCGTCTCGGAGGCGACGTGGTTGTGGTGCACGTCCACGGTGCTGTCCGGGTCCGGGGCCACGCCCAGCACGTCCGCCAGCACCGCCAGGGCCCGGGCGGCGAGCTGGTCCCGGTTCGCTCGGGCGAAGCGGCACGCCAGGTCCAGGTCATTCACGCAGGCCCGGCCCGCTTCGGTGCGGGTGTCGAGCGCGGGCGGCGTGCCCTGTCCCAGCACCTGGGCCACGCGCTGGTGGTGTTCCCCCACGGCGCCCCCCACGCCCCGCGAACCGGAGTGGATGAGCAGCCAGAGG
>NZ_RAWF01000451.1:0-3808 GCF_003612075.1 Corallococcus sp. CA041A | reverse complement strand
CGTTTGACAGGCTCTTGAGTGGTTGCGCTGGCGGGATTGGCTCCGGTTGGGGGGGGGGGAAGACAATCACCTTGGCAGTGCGCACGGGGAGGTCTGCTTGGGAAGAGACCTCTGTGCTTTGGAGCCTGAGGACCGCGGCCCCCGTACAGAGGAACAGGACCACTGGAGCCATCCACCAGTCCGGTACGGAGATGTCCCAGTTGCTCTTCAGCGGCTCCAGCGTCTCGGAGGTGAGGGTGTCATCGGATGGAGGATCATCCGAAGCCCCTGGCGTGCCAGTTGGGACGGACGGCACATAAGGTGTCGTACGAAGGGGGATGTTCTTCAGCCGTTCCCGTACGGCCTCCGCGGAGTGTGGCCGTGCGGCGGGGTTCTTCTCCAACAGATGACGCACCAGGGCATCCAGCGTTGGCGGGATTCGGGGAACCCGAGACGAGGGGAGCGGAGCAGGCCGCTCCATGTGCGCGAACATCACCTGGATGGGATCACCCTGAAATGGCCGTGAGCCTGTCAGCATCTGGAACATGAGGACGCCCAGTGCATAGAGGTCCGTGGCGGGGCTGATGCGTGTTCCCCGAATCTGCTCCGGCGCCATGAACTCCGGGGTCCCCAGAACCGTCCCCTCCGAGGTCATCGGGTTCTCGCGGGACTCCAGCAGCTTGGCGATGCCGAAGTCGACCAGCTTGACGACCGGCGCCGTCACCGCGTCGGTGACGATGAAGATGTTCGCGGGCTTCAGGTCCCGGTGGATGACGCCCGCCCGGTGCGCCGCGCCCAACGCGGCCAGGACCTGATCCATGACCCAGACCACGCACTCCAGTTCCATCGGGCGACTCCCGCGAAGGAAGTCGGAGAGCGGACGGCCCTGGAGCAACTCCATCGTGACGTAGGGGCGTTCGTCCGGGAGGTTCCCGAACCCGAAGATGTCGACCACTCCCGGGTGCTTGATGGAGTTGACCGCTCGTGCCTCCATGAGCAGCCGGTTCACCAGGTGCTCCGAGACCATCTCGGACCGAAGCACCTTGATGGCGACCTGCTTGCCAATCAGCGGATGCACCGCCCGGTACACCACCCCCATGCCACCCTCACCAATGCACTCCTCCAGGGTGAACTCACCCAGTCGGGTACCCAAGAGTGAGTCCACGGGGAACGTCGGCCGGGCTTTTTGCCCGGTCTTTCCCTTGTCGTTTCGGGTGGGGAGCGAGATTTTCATGAGGGGGCCAGAGCCTGAATCGTAGACACGGATTTTCGGTGGGTTCAATTCTCCGCGAGCCCTCACTACAGGGGCTTGCATCCAACCCATGGAGTGACCCACTAGGGTCGTGTCTGACATCCAATTCCCCCACGAATGATCAGCGGGGGAAGCGCGCCTTCAGCTTCTCCTGCCAGGTGTCCAGCGCTTGGTTCACGTCCATGCGCTCTCAGCTTGGGCAACATCAACGGTGGCATCCGGGACATCTCCGGAGCCACCGTCTTGGGCGGCGCGTCATGCCGGGTGATGCGGTCGGTCAGCGTCTTTTCGAGGGCATCCAGGGCGCCGTGGACCCGCGTGCGCTCGGCGTCCGTGGTGGCCTCCGCCGCCGCCCGGGGACGTGTTCACCTGCTTCAGGTGTGGCGGGCGTGTCCATGGATGTCTGCTGGATTCTTTTTGGACGTCGTCAACACCCTTGCATGCCTGCAGTTGGCTCTCGCAGAGCTTTTGGCGGTCAGCATTGGCTTTCGTGAACCCACTGGAACACGACTTCTTTTGCTCATCGCCACCGCGCCGTCAGGCTCGCCCTCTCACTGGGAGTCAGGTGTGTTCCTGACGCATTTCGCGTATGGGAGGGATCCATGAGCACAGGTCGTGTCATGGGGTTGGCGGCGCGTGTCGCCCTGTTGGCGGTGTGGGGCTGTGTCCTCGGCGTGTCGTGTGTGAAGCGACCCGTGGACTACGCACGGGAACAGGCGCGAACCCTCGCTCCAGCGAAGTTGGAGTCCTCGTCGCAGCCCTCGACGGGTCCCGTCCGGAAGATTCGGGTCCGGGTCTACGCGGACTCGGACTATCGGGAGCAGGTAGTGCGCTGGCGAAGCAGCGTCGTGTCCCAGTTGCAGCGCGCGAGCTCGGTGATGCAGGGGCAACTGGGCGTTGTCTTCGAGCTTGAGTCGACGCGCGAGTGGGCGCATCGAGGTGTCGAGGGCGAGTTGGAGGGTTCACTGACCGCGCTGGAGCTGAGGGATCCGGGCGAGGACGTGGACCTGGTGGTCGGCTTCGTCTCCGCGCTCAAGCTCTTCTCCTCCGCGCAGCATGAGCTGGGCATGGCCCGGCTGTTCGGGCGCCACTGCGTGCTGCGTGAGATGGGAAACGCGGAGGAGGTCCGCGCCATCATGGAGGCGCTGATCCACCTGCCCCAGGACGAGCGGCAGACGCTCTACGAGGAGCGGAAGATGCATAAGGAGACGTCCATCTTCCTCCACGAGTGGGCGCACACGCTGGGGGCATTCCACGTGCGCAACTCGCACTGGATGATGTTCCCGAGCTACGCACCGAGTCAGTCGGCCTTCACACCGCAGACCCTGGCGTTGCTCAAGACCAGCCTTCGCCATGCCTCGGCGGGTCGTCGCGATGACGCCGCCGCGCGGGCCTGGGCGACCGAGCTGGGGGCACTGCTGGCCTCGACGTCCTCGCCGGACTGGGAGGGACCGGAGAAGGAGGCTGTCGTCGAATGGCTCGCGAAGGTCCGCGAGGCCAAGGCGCCGCTGGTCGTTCACCAGCTCCAGGCCCCCCTGCCTCCGGAGGACCGGCGCCGGCTCGACGAGATCCTCGCGCTCGAGAAGGCGGGACGCGTGGAGGTCGCCGCCCAGCAGATAGAGCCCCTCGCGCGACGCTACCCGGAGGACTTCTTCGTCCAAAGGGTGGCCTGCTACCTGGACACGCGGGTCGCCCCCAAGTTGCCGGCGACCCGGGAGAAGTGCGAGGCCGTCGCGGAGAAATTCCCCTCCGAGCCCGCCCCCTTGTTCTTCCTTGCGTCCCTGGCCCTCCAACAGGGGCAGCACCTGGAGGCGCAAGGCCAGCTCGTGCGGGCGCGGCAACGGATGGAAGCGAACCCTGGAACACCGCCGGAAGTCTGGGGAGATCTCGCGGCCTTCTTCAAGGAGACCTCCTCGGTCACGTGGGCGGAGCAGGCCACCCAGAAGGCGGGCAATGACTCTCGGACC
This sequence comes from Corallococcus sp. CA041A, assembly GCF_003612075.1. Lineage (NCBI taxonomy): Bacteria > Pseudomonadati > Myxococcota > Myxococcia > Myxococcales > Myxococcaceae > Corallococcus > Corallococcus sp. CA041A. The sequence goes on along the minus strand of NZ_RAWF01000451.1, from coordinate 610 downwards.
GAGCAACTGCGGACCTGGGCTCGGCAGGCTCGACGCTGGAAGGCGCTGCCAGTGGATGTCTCCGTGAGCGGTGTCGCGGTGGAGCGGGAGGGCGAGTTCATCCGCGCGGCGAAGGACGTCGAGGACTCCCTCGACAAGGGGCCGGCGACGAAGGTGCAGGCACGACTCACCTGGCTGAGGCGGGAGTTCCCGCGCGCGGCGGTGCTGCACGTGTTGGACTGCGAAGGCCACCTGCGCGCTGGCAGGACGGGGCCTGCGAAAGCGGCGTGTCGGCAGGCCGTGGCCGCGTACGAGGATGCGGTGCAGGCGCACTTCATCCTGGGATGGTTGGCCTCCGAGTCGGGTCCCCGAGAGGAGGCGCGTACCCACCTGGAGCGTGTCGTGGCGCTGGAGCCCTTGCACAAGCAAGCGTGGCAACTCCTGGCGGAGCAGTACCGCGCCGTGGGGATGGCGGAGGCGCTGAAGACGCTCCAGGGGCGCTATCGTGAGCAGTTCGCCCAGGAACTGCGCTGAGGCGCGGCGCCGTCCTCACCCATGCGCTGGCGCTCCTCGCGCCGCCACCCGCCATGGGCTCTGTGCCGGGTGCGCATTCCCGCCTGGCTTGGAGGGG
>NZ_RAWF01000450.1:0-3817 GCF_003612075.1 Corallococcus sp. CA041A | reverse complement strand
CTCATGAGCAACACCCCCTCCATCGAGCTGTGCGGCCACAAGGTCGGCCCCGGCCAGCGCCTCTTCGTCATCGCCGGCCCGGACAGCATCGAGTCCGAGGAGATGGCCCTGAGACACGCCCACCTGCTCAAGGGCATCACGTCCCGGCTGGGCGTTCCGTATGCCTTCAAATGTTCCTATGACAAAGCCAACCGGACCAGCGGGAAGTCCTTCCGCGGTCCGGGTTTGAAGGAAGGTCTGAGAATCCTGGACCGCGTCCGTCGGGAGGTGGGAGTGCCCGTTCTCACGGACGTCCATGAAACCAGCCACGTCGGGCCTGCCGCTGAAGTCGTGGATATCATCCAGATACCCGCCTTCCTCTGTCGGCAGACGGACCTCGTGGAGGCGGTGGCCCGCTCGGGCAAGGGGGTGAACTTGAAGAAGGGACAGTTCGTGGCCCCCAAGGACATCGTCCACTCGGCGAAGAAAGCAGTGGAGGCGGGCAACCCCAACGTGCTCGTCACCGAGCGCGGTTCCTCCTTCGGCTACAACAACCTCGTCGTGGACATGCGCGGCTTCGCCCAGATGCGCGAGGCCGGCCTCGTGGTCTGCATGGACGCCACCCACGCCGTCCAGCTCCCCAGCTCCAGCGACGGAAAGACAGGCGGCGAGCGCCGGTTCGTCTCACTGCTCGCCCGCAGCGCCGCCGCCGCCGGGATTGACGCTTTATTCACAGAAGTCCACGAAGACCCCGACCGTGCCCTGTGTGACGGTCCGTGCTCGCTCAATCCACAGATGTTCGAGGACGTGCTACGAGATGTACTCAGCATCCGCCGCGCGCTGGGTCACGAAGCCAGTTGATGCATGCGAAAGGTGAGGAGGCCATGCAGACGGAAGCGCCTTCCAAGCCGGGCAAGGAAGAGCTGACGTCCCGTGCGTCGCGCGTGCGACTGCTCGTGTTCGACGTGGATGGCGTCCTCACCGACGGCGCGCTGTATTACGGCGACAACGGCGAAGTGATGAAGCGCTTCAACGTGAAGGATGGCCATGCGCTCGTCATGGCCCGGCTGGTGGGCCTGCCCGCCGCCATCCTCACCGCGCGCACGTCCCGCATCGTCGAGGCGCGAGGCCGAGAATTGGGCCTCGCCGCCATCTTCCAGGGCCGCAAGGAGAAGGGTCCCGCCTTCCTTGAATTGCTCGCCCAACTCCAGATACCCGCGAATCAGTGCGCGTACATGGGAGACGACCTGAACGACCTGGACCCCATGTCACTCTCAGGGCTGTCCGCCTGTCCGGCGGATGCTGTTCCAGAGGTGCGCCAGGAAGCAGACTTCGTTACGACGAACGTGGGCGGTCACGGAGCCGCCCGTGAGCTTGTGGAGCTGTGCCTCCGTGCCAGTGGCCGTTGGGATGACGCCGTGGGTCTGATGAGAAGCACAGATAAACGCAGCACGTCGTAGGGTGGGTTGATCAAACCCCGCATTCAAGGTAGGTGTTTATTTCCATGGCTAGTGGAACGATGCAGTCCGAGGGGAGTACGGCGATGACGGACCAGCTCTACACGACGCACGACATCAGTCGGTTGCTTCAGGTGGACCCGTCGACGGTGAGCAAGTGGATTGACCGCGGCATCCTGATGGCCTTCCGGACTCCGGGTGGCCACCGCCGGGTGCGTTCGACGGACCTGCGCACCTTCCTGGTCACCCACCAGATGCCCGTGCCCGAGGAGCTGGGTAGCAGCACGGTGCGCCTGCTGGTCGTGGACGACGAGCGCCCGGTGCTGGACGCCATCAAGCGCGCGTTCAAGCCGCACGCGAACCAGGTGGAGCTTCAGACGACCACGAGCGGCGTGGAGGCGCTGCTGCTGGTGTCGGAGCAGAAGCCGCACGGGATGATCATCGACCTCAACATGCCGGACATCGACGGCATCGAGGTCTGCAAGCGCATCCGCGCGCGCAAGCAGATGGAAGGCGTGCGTCTCATCACCATGACGAGCATGCACACGCCCGACGTCGTGGAGCAGTCCAAGCAGGCCGGCGCGGTGGCGTGCCTGGCCAAGCCGCTGGACGTGACTCAGGTGATGGAGCTGTTCCGGGTGCCGCTGGCGCTCAACACCAGCGCTGCTCGCAAGTGATGGGACGGGGGCTTCCGCCGGCCACCGCGGAAGCCCTCGGGTCGCAACGATGCTTGCGGGAGTCGCCGCGCCTCGCGACAGCGAGGGCAGCGGCCTCCCTGATGGGGTGTTGATGCACGCGCATCAACCCTGGACCTTCACCTCGACGACGCGGGGCTTGGTCTCCTCGCGACGCGGCAGGGTGAGGGTGAGCACGCCATTGTCGTAGCGGGCCTCCACGCGGGTCGCGTCCACCGTCTCCGGCAGGCGGAACTGGCGCGCGTACACACCCGAGGCGCGCTCCTGGCGCCGCAGGGCGCTGCCCTCCGGCACGGCTTCGGCCTTGCGCTCGGAGCGCACGGTCAGCACGCCGTCCTCCACCTTCACCTGGATGGCCTTGGCGTCATGGCCCGGCAGGTCCACGCGCAGCGTGATGCCGGACTCGGCCTCCAGGATGTCCGCCGCGGGCGTGACGGTGCGCTCGGCGTCCTCGCGGACGCCCGGCGAGGCCAGCTCGCGGAAGATGAAGTCGAAGTCGCGCAGCAGCGGGTGGGTGACAGCGGCGTTGTTGAAGGGATAGCGAGCGTTCAGCATGGTCGTCTCCTGTTCGTGACGTCCCTGGGGACGCACGTCGTGCGGGTTCACGGTCGTTGTTGAAGTGGGTGGCCGGGACCCTGTTTCCAGGAGCGCCCGGCAGCGCCTCACAAGACTCAAGAGAACCATGCTTCGGGACGTGTCAAGGAACGGCCCCGCACGTCCTGGAGCCCCCGCGAAAGGCCTTCGTACCCGCCTGCCTGCCCTCCTGGCGGGGGGCCAGGCTCAGTCGTCGTCGCGGCCCAACGTGACGGCGGCGCCGTCCTCGCCCCGGGTGACGTGCACCTGCCAGGGGCGGCAGCAGACGGGGCAGTCCTCCACGTAGGACTCGGAGGAGGCGCCCAGCGAGTCCACGTCCACTTCGACCTCTTCGCCGCAGTACGGGCACATCTGGGTGGCGGCGTCCGCGAACGGTTGCATGGTCCAGCCTCCTTGCCTTCAAGGCATGTTCCCCTGCCTTCAAGGCAGGTTCATCGACGTGGACTGAGCGTCCGCGCCATCAGACGCTAGAATCCCCACCCCATGGCTCCCCCTTCCCGGAATCGCATCGCGGACATCCTCGTCAAGGCGCGCGTCATCGACGAGTTGCAGCTACGCAGCGCGCTCGCCTCACTGGACCAGTGGGGCGGACGCGTGTCGCGCGTCATCGCGGACCTGGGGCTGGCGTCCGAGGAGACCATCACCCAGGCCATCTGCCAGGGCCTGGGAATGCCGCGCGTGCAGCTGGGCAACCTGACGAAGGATTCGGCGGCGCTCGCCCGCGTGGAGGTGGGGCTCGCCGAGCAGAAGGGCGTCTTCCCCGTGCAGCTCAAGGACAACGGGAAGACGCTGGTGCTGGCGATGTCCGACCCCACGGACCTGGCCACGTTGGACCAGGTCGCGGCGCGCAGCCGCGCCCGCGTGGTCCCCATGGTGGCGGGCGACCGTGAAATCGAGCACGCCATCCTGCGCCACTACCGCGGCCAGGAGCCGGTGGAGAAGAAGCGCTTCAAGCCCGACTCGAACAAGCAGCAGGACGCGGGCGAACTCCCGGAGGAGGAGGAGTTCAAGGTCGTGGACATGAGCGGCAAGACGGTCGTGAAGCGCATCAGCGACATCGTCGACCCGAACGCCGCGCCGCCGCCCCCCGCC
>NZ_RAWF01000044.1:0-43229 GCF_003612075.1 Corallococcus sp. CA041A | reverse complement strand
CCCCGGGGTTTCAGGATTGGGCACTTTCCTGGCTGAGTTTTTTTCAGCCCCAAGGGTTTCGAGCCCCTCCAACCCCCCGGAACGACAGGCCTGTCGCAGGGTACGGTTCTGGCAACAGCGCGGGTATGACCCTGGCCGGCCCTCCGCACGATTCTCCAGGATTGCAGGCATTCACGGTGCTCATCGCCCGGGGGGTGCAGTCCACCGTGGACGGACTTTCGGCCGAGGTCCGGCGGGCGGTGCTGGCCGAGTTGTTCCGCATGGGCGCGGAGGCCTCCGAGAATCACTCGGGACACACGCCCTGTCCTCCCTACACCCTGCGCCTGGACGTGGCGGACTGCCGGATGCACGTGGAGCTGGACCCCATGCGCACCCGCCTGTCCCTGACGGGCCTCACCCGGCCCCGGCCGCACTAGAGGGCGCGGTGAACGAGCGGTGGACGTATGGGCAGATGCTGCCCCGGCGCGCGGGCTACGAGGAGAGCTGGGAGCTCACCTACCGCGTGGAGCAGCTGCGGGAGCTGGTGGGCCACGAGCTGCGCTTGGACTCGGCGCTCGCGGAGGAGCTGGACGACACCCTGGCCCGCCTGGTCCAGCGCAACCAGCGCCTGCGCGGCCTGCATCGCATGATGACCGCGGACCGCGAGCCGGAGGACCTGGTCATGCACCGCGCCGCGTTGGAGGACCTGGACCGGCAGCTGCTCCAGGAACTGCCCGGGCTGCTGGAGCGGCTTCGCGCCACCATCATGTAGCGTTCTGTCCCGCGTCGTTCGTCGTCCCGCGGAGGCCTGTCGGTTTCCGACTTCTGCCCGGGCCCTGCTTCTTTTCACCAGTCTAATTGGAGTGTTGATCAACTGGTGGAAGAGGTAGGGACAGCCCAGTTGGGGACAAGTCAGCAAGCTCGCGGATTCATTCACGAATCGGCGATCTGCTACATGTGGGCAAATTGCCGGTTTCCCCCGGGCATCCACAACGCCGTTTCCGTGCCCCGGGTTGTCCACAGGGCCATCCACACCATCCACAGGTGATCCACAGGGACCTGGGGGTCGTGCGGGCTGGCATGCGGGCCCCTCCTTCGCGGGTTCCACCGGCAAGAAAGACCCGGGATGCAACAGCCCTGTTATGGTCCGGGCGGCTTTCTTCACGACGCGGGCGCCCTCTTTCCATGGCGCTGGAGGATGAGCTCATCGACTTCCATCGGGGCGAGCGCATCGGGAAGTACGAGGTGCTCACGCAGCTGACCGTGGGCGGCATGGCGGAGCTGTTCCTGGGCTACACGTCGGGCCCGGGCGGCTTCCGCAAGTACGTGGTCATCAAGCGCATCCTCCCGGACGCGCGCTCCAATGATCAGTTCGTCCGCATGTTCCTGGACGAAGCGCGCATCACCGCGGCCTTCAACCACCCGAACATCGCGCAGGTGTTCGACCTGGGGGAGGAGGACGACGGGCTCTACCTGGCCATGGAGTTCATCGGCGGGCAGAACCTCAACCAGGTGACCAGCGCGTGCATGAAGAAGCGCCAGCCGGTGCCGCTGGCCTTCACCCTGTCCGTGGCCCGCGACGTGTGCCTGGCGCTGCACTACGCGCACACCTTCACGTCCGCTGGCGGCGAGGCGAGCCCCGTCATCCACCGCGACGTGGCGCAGAAGAACATCATGGTGACGTACGACGGCACCGTGAAGCTGCTCGACTTCGGCATCGCCAAGGCGAAGAACAGCCTGGAGCGCACCAACGTGGGCACGGTGAAGGGCACCACCGGGTACATGTCCCCGGAGCAGGTGCGCGGCGATTCGCTCGACGGCCGCAGCGACCTGTTCTCCGTGGGCGTGGTGATGCACGAGCTCATCACCGGCGAGCGGCTCTTCGCGGGCAAGACCGAGCGCGACGAGATGGTGAAGATCCTCGAGGACGCCATCCCGTGGCCGTCGGTGCTGCTGCCGCACGTCTCCGAGGACATCTCCCGCGTGGTGATGCGCGCGCTGGAGCGCAACGTGGACCGCCGCTACCCGTCCGGGCGGGACATGGCGCGCGCCATCGAGAAGGTGGCTGGCGGCAAGCTGATGGACGCGGACCAGCGCGCCGCGCTCATGAAGAGCCTGTTCGCGGAGCGCATGGCGGCCACGCGCTCCCTGCTGGAGAGCGCGGACGTCACCACGAGCAGCCAGGTGCTGGCGTCGGCGAAGCGGGCGCTCCAGAAGGATGACGGCCCCTACCTGCCGGAGCGCAAGGCCACCGCGCTCAGCGTGGTGGAGGCGCGCAAGAAGGCGGAGATCGCGAAGATTCGCGCGGAAGGCCCCGGCAGCGACGAGACCGCGCCCCCGGTGAAGCGCTCGAAGCTGGGCAGGGTGTGGGCGCTCATGTCGCTGTCGCTGTTCCTGGGCCTGGCCTACGGCGCGTTCCGGCTCACCCAGCTGCTGGAGGCCGAGGAGAAGGCGCCCCCTCCCCCACCCATGGGCCTGGGCGCCATGGTCCCCATCCTGCCGCCCAACGCCCCCGTGCCCGGCGGAGACGTGGCCGTCGTGGAGCCGGACAAGGACAAGGATCGCGACACCAAGGACCGCGACACCAGGGACAAGGACCGCGACCGGGCAGGCGCGAAGGACCGGGACAACGACCGGGACGAGGTCACCACCAACCGGGGCAGCCGCAAGGGCAAGGGCAAGGGCGAGGTGACGCTCTTCCTGGACGAGCCCGCGGAGATCTTCCTCAACAACAAGTCCCTGGGCCGCGCACCGTTGGTGAAGCGCTCCTTGCCGGTGGGACAGGCGGAGCTGATTCTGGTGGGCGAGGACAAGAAGCGCCGCGTGCTCGCCGTGCCGGTGGAGACGGGCAAGCCCGTGCGCCTCAACCTCAAGCTGAGGGAGCTGCCGGGCCGCTAGACCCCCGTCCGTTCCAGCGTGGACGAAGGCATGCTCGAAGGAGCGGCAAGGGCGGAGGGCGTCCGCTATCTTCCGCCCTTCATGGCCCTCTCCCTAGGCTTCCTGATGGACCCGCTCGAGAGCGTGCGGGTGGACCACGACACGACGTTCTCGCTGATGCTGGAGGCACAGCGGCGGGGGCACGACGTCTACTACTTCGAACAGGGGTGGTTGCGCTTCAACGGCCGGTGCTCGGAGGCGCGCATGCGCCGGGTCCGGGTGCGGCGTGAGGTGGGGCACCACTTCGACGTGCTGAGCGAGGACGTGCGGCCGCTGTCGAAGCTGGACGTGCTCTTCCTGCGCAAGGACCCGCCGGTGGACGCGGACTATCTGCACGCCACGCAGCTGGTGGAGCTGTGTCCGGACCGCGCCCCCATCTTCATCAACAACCCGTCCGGCATCCGCGACGCGAACGAGAAGCTCTTCACGCTGAACTTCCCGGACCTGATGCCGGAGACGCGCGTCACGCGTGAGCTGTCCGTGGTGCTGGAGTTCGCGGCGAAGAACGCGCAGGGCACCATCCTCAAGCCCATCGACGGGTTCGGGGGTAAGGGCATCCTGTTCCTCGCGCCGGGGGACCGCAACGCGCGCTCCATGGTGGAGCTGCTCACGCAGGGCGGGAAGGAGCCCATCCTCGCGCAGGCGTACGTGCCGGAGAGCCGCCTGGGCGACAAGCGCATCATCCTGGTGGACGGAGACCCGGTGGGCGCGGTGCTGCGCGTGCCGTCGGACGCGGACCACCGGGGCAACATGGCCGCGGGCGGCACGCCGATGAAGGCGGACATCACCGAGCGCGACCTGCTCATCTGCAAGCGCCTCAAGCCGTCGCTCCAGGAGAAGGGGCTGACGCTGGTGGGCATCGACGTGCTGGGCGACTACCTGACGGAGGTGAACGTCACGAGTCCCACGGGCCTGGTGGAGGCCAGCCACCTGGACGGCGTCTCCTGCGAGGCGCGCGTGCTGGACGTCGCCGAGCGGATGCACGGCGCGCGCTGACCGTGGAGCCCGTCAAGCTGGAGGACGGCGAGACGCTGGACTCCATTGGCACCGCGGACGTGCGCGTGTTCCAGCGCCGCACGGGCTACCGCTTCACGTTGGACGCGGTGCTGCTGGCGCACTTCGCGGCCACCGAGGGCGGCGACCTGCCCGGGCCCGTGCTGGAATTGGGCGCGGGCAGCGGCGTGGTGTCGCTGCTCCTGGTGAAGCAGTTCGGCGTCGCGGGCCCGGTGGATGCGCTGGAGTTGCAGCCCGCGGTGCACGGACGGCTGACGCGCGCGGTGGCGCTCAACGGATGCGAGGGCCGGGTGCGGCCGGTGCTCGGGGACCTGCGGCAGGCGCGGTCGCTGTTCACGGCCGGGACCTATGGGCAGGTGGTGTCCAACCCGCCGTTCCGCCGGGCCGAGGCGGGCGTGGTGAGCCCGGACGCGGAGCGGGCCATGTCCAAGTCGGAGGTGGCGTGTGATGCGCCGTCCGTGGTCGCGGCGGCGCGGCATGCCCTGCGGCCCGGGGGTGGCGTGAGCCTGGTGTATCCGGCGGCGCGGCTGGCGGAGGTGCTGGGGGTGCTCGCGGGCGCGCGGTTGTTCCCCCGGGTGCTGCGCTCCGTGCATGCGCGGGTGGACGCGCCCGCCACGCGCTTCCTGGTGCAGGCGCTGAGAGACCAGGACCGGGGCCTGTCGGTGCGTGCGCCGCTCATCGTCCATGGCGAGGGACCCGGCGGCTACAGCGCGGAGGTGGCGGCGCTGATGGACGTGCCGCTGGCGGAGCGGAACGGGGGTTGAGTGCCCGGACGCTGAGCGTCGGGCCCTGCGAGCGTCGGGGCCGGATGGGCGGATGCGTCACAACGTAAGGGGCACTTCACCTACCGGACGTCCGCGTCCCGACGAGGAGAGCCCCATGAACGTGACGATGCTCAACGAACAACCCTCGCTGCTGAAGTCGGCCGCGTTGCTGCCGCCGCGCCTGTCGCTGGGCGCGACGATGATTCATCACGGCCTGGCGAAGCTGAAGAAGGAAGGCATCGAGGAGCAAGCGGGCATGTTCGAGCAGCTGGGCATCAAGCCCGGCAAGCCGTGGCTGCTGGCCACGGGCATCACGGAGCTGGTGGCCGGGGTGAGCTCCATCCTGGGCATCGCGACGCGCTTCACGGCGGTGTCGGTCATCGTCACGCAGGCGATGGCCATCGCGAAGGTGCACAGGAAGAACGGCTTCGACATCACCAAGGGCGGCTACGAGTTCAACGTGGCGCTCATCGCCATCGCGCTGGGGACGCTGATGCGCGGGCCGGGGCGGCTGTCCCTGCACAGCGCGCTGGAGCGGCGGGTGAAGCGCCGGGAGCTGAGGCACTTCCGGCTGCTGCCGCGTCAGCGCCGGGGCTCGGTGCTGCTCGACGCGCTCGGGTAGCCGGGGCCAGGGCCTTCAAGGGGTGTAGGGGTGTCGCCTGCCCGGCTGCCAGCGAACCGGGCACGCCGGTGGCGCCCCTGCCCCCGCTTCATCCCGTAAGATGCGCGGGCCATGGCCCCCCCGTCCGTCCTGCTGATGCTGGCGCTCGCCGCGCCCGCCGCGTCCGTCCCCAACTTCTCCACAGCCGAGTCCTCCAGCACCGCGCGCCTCACCGCGGCGGGCGTTGCCTCCGTGCGCTCCGTCATCCGGGATGCGGGCACCGGGCGGCTGGAAGCCGCGGGCATGGCCTCCGTGCGAGGGGCGATGGGGAGCTCGCGGGTGACGCGGCAGCTGGATGCGGCAGGACTCGCGTCCGTGACGGCCGCCACGCGGAACCGTCCCAATGACTCCGAGACGCCTGTCTCCGTGCGGATGCCCGCGGGCGTCGCCGAGTCCATCCCGACGCCGCCCCGCGAGTCGAACACGGTGCCAGCCACGGGCGCCGCGCAAAGCCAGACAGAGTCCCTCTCCGAAGCAGGCCGCATCGCCGTGGAGGCCAGCCTCGGTGCCCTGCGCGCCGCCGCCATCACGATGCACGGCAAGGCCTCCGCGTCCGGCCTCGCCACCGTGGGCAACCCGGACGAGCACTACGCCCGGGGCGTCGCGGCCCTCCAGTCCAAGGATTCGCGCACCGCCATCGCGGAGCTGTCCGCGTGCGTGCAGGCCGCGCCGTCCCGCGCCGACTGCCGCTGGGAGCTCGGCTGGGCCTACTCCGTCGAGGGCCGCTGGGCGGACTCCCTCACGCAGTGGACGCAGGTGCGCGCGCTCAATCCCAACCAGCCGGACCTGGAGGGCGCGCTCACGCAGGCCCGCAGCCAGGCCGCGCTCCAGGCGAAGCTCGCGCAGCCGGTGGACAGCACGCCCCGCCCGCCCCCGCCGCCGGGCGCGAAGCTGCGCATCCGCGCCGCCGGTGACCTGATGCTCGGCACCACCGTGCCGGAGGGCTACCTGCCCCCCGAGGGCGGCGGCAGCGTCATCGCGGCCGTGCGTCCCCTGCTGGAGGACGCGGACCTCACCTTCGTGAACCTGGAAGGGCCGCTCTGCGACACCGGCCGCACCACCAAGTGCCGCTCGCCCGCGAACTGCTACGCGTTCCGCTCCCCCACCTCCTTCGGCGATTACCTGAAGCAGGCCGGCGTGGACGTGGTCTCCACCGCGAACAACCACTCCGGCGACTTCGGCGAGGAGTGCCGCCGCGCCACCGAATCCACGCTGGACGCGCTGGGCATCGCCTGGAGTGGTCCGCCGGGCAGCGTGGCCACCGTGGAGCGCAACGGGCTGAAGATTGGACTGGTGGCCTTCCACACGTCCGCGGGCTGCAACCACCTCAACAACCTGCCCACCGCCACCGCGCTGGTGAAGCAGACCGCGGCCACGCACGACATCGTCATCGTCTCCTTCCACGGCGGCGCGGAGGGCGGCAAGGCCCTGCACGTCCCGGCCGGCAAGGAGATGTTCTTCGGCGAGGACCGCGGCGACCTGCGCGTCTTCACCCACGCGGTGGTGGACGCGGGCGCGCACCTGGTGCTCGGCCACGGCCCGCACGTCGCGCGCGCCATGGAGTTCTACCAGGGCCGTCTCATCGCCTACTCCATGGGCAACTTCGCCACCTATGGCCGCTTCAACCTCAAGGGCCCGCAGGGCCTGGGCATGATTCTCGAAGTGGAGCTGGACAGCCGTGGCGGCTTCTCCAACGGCCGCATCCTCCCCACGAAGCAGATGGGCGAAGGCATCACGCAGCCGGACCCGGCCGCCAACGTCGTCTCGCTGGTGCGCAAGCTCACCACCGAGGACTTCCCCGACACGGGCGCCCGCATCGCCGACGACGGCCGCCTCTCTCCGCGCAAGTCGCCCATCACGGCCTCCAGCACCGCGCCGTAGCGCCGAGTCTTCACGACAACGCCGCACCCGCACCCACGGAAGCCACAGCCTCCGTGGGTGTTTTGTGTGTCACGCATCGCGCATCACCGTCAGGGAATGCGTGCTTTGTTGAAGCCGGGCTGCTGCCTGGGCTGGCGTGCGCTTCATTGCGCCTCCAAGGGTGCCGCGCCGTGCAAGGCATGCGTGGGCGGCGTGCGCTAAGACAGCCTTCGACGTGCCTGCCCATCGACTCCCACGACTGACTTCGCTGCGCCCCTTCGAATACCCCGGCTATTTCGCCGTGTGGCTGGGCGCGCTCATCTCCAACATCGGCACCTGGATGGAGACGGTGGCGATGGGCGTGTACGTCACGCAGACCACCGGCCGCGCGGAGTGGACGGGCGCCATCGTCGCGCTGTCCTTCCTGCCCGCGGTGGTGCTGGCGCCGGTGGGCGGCGCGCTGGCGGATCGCTTCGACCGTCGCGCGTACGCGGGGCTGGGCGCGCTGCTCCAGGCGGCGCTCGCGGCCGTGCTGACGGTGCTGGCGTTCCGCGGGCAGCTGTCGGTGTCCGTCATCGGCGTCATCTCGTTCCTCAACGGGTGCGTGAGCACGCTCACCTATCCGGCCTTCTCCGCGCTGCTGGCCGAACTGGTGCCGCCGGAAGACCTGCACCTGTCCACCAGCCTCAACTCCGCGCAGTTCAACCTGGGCCGCATCATGGGGCCCACGCTGGCCGCGGTGGTGTTTCAGGCGGGCGGGCCCGCGTGGGCGCTGCTCGCGAACACGCTGTCCTTCTTCGCGGTGCTGGTGGCGCTGTGGCGCGTGGTGCCACCGGCCCGGGACCCGTCCGTGAAGCGCGAGCCGCTCTGGGATGGCATCCGCCGCGGCATCACCGTGGCGCGCGACGACGAGGACATCTCACTGGTGCTGGTGGCCACTTTCTTCGTGGCCGCGCTGGTGGCGCCCTTCATCGGCCTGGTGCCGGTGTTCGCCATCCGTGAGCTGGGTCAGGGCGCCGCGGCCACGTCGCTGCTGGTGACGTGCCAGGGCGCGGGCGCGGTGACGGCGGCGCTGTGCGTGGGCACGCTCGCGGAGCTCTGCGGGCAGCGCAAGCTGCGCGGCTACTCGGCCACGACCATCGCGGTGCTGTCGGGCGTGTACTGGCTGGCGCCCACGCTCCAGGTGGCGGCGGTGTGCATCTTCTTCCTCGGCGCCAACTACCTCATCCTGATGAGCAGCCTGAGCGCGTCCTGCCAGGGCCGCGTGCCGCGTGAGCTGCAGGCCCGCATGGGCAGCCTCTACAGCATGGTGCTGGGCGCGGGCTATTCGCTGGGCGTCTGGTTCCAGGGCGCGCTGGCGGACCGCATGCACCTGCGCTTCGTGACCATCGGGAGCAGCGCCGTCTTCCTCGCGCTGGTGCTCAGCACGCGCCTGCTCAAGCCCGCGCGCTTCGAGAACGAGCCCCTGGCCCCGGCGGACGTCCAGCCGTTCTCCGACAGCGCGCACTGACGCGCGCCCGTCAGTCCTCCTCCAGGTCCCGCTTCAGCTTCGTCAGCAGCTTCACCGCGTGGGTGGCGTAGGAGCTGATCCACCGCGAGTGGATGTCCTGGATGGGCGCCGCGTTGAGGTGGTTCCACCGCGTGCGCCCCTCCTTGTGGGACAGCACCAGCTCCGCCTTCTCCAGGACCTTGAGGTGCTGCATCACGGTGCAGCGGTCCAGGGTCTTCTCGAAGTGCTCGCACAGCTCCCCGGTGGTCCGGGGCGCGTCCTTCAACAGGTCCAGGATGGCCCGCCGGCGCGAGTCCGCCAGCGCCTTGAAGATGAGGTCGTCCTGGTCGCTCCTTGACATGTTATATTTCTATAACCTATTTGCGGGCAGGACCAGTTCACGACCAGGGGTGCCCCATGGAGCCGAAGTTCCAGGTGCAGTTGAAGATCCGCAAGCCGGTGGCGCAGGTGTTCGAGGCGGTGGTGAACCCCACGAAGCTGAGCGGCTACTTCGTGAAGACGAGCAGCGGTCCGCTGGCGCAGGGCACCACGGTGAAGTGGAGCTTCGCGGAGGCGCCGGGCGAGTTCGACGTCATCACGCGCGAGGTGATTCCCAACGAGCGCATCGTCTTCGAGTGGCCCGCGGACGACAGCTACAACACGCGCGTGGAGATGCGCTTCGTGCCGTTGGACGCAAGCAACACGATGGTGAAGATCAGCGAGTCCGGATGGAAGCCGGATGAGAAGGGCATCACGGCGTCCTACGGCAACGCGGGTGGCTGGATGCACATGATGCTCTGCCTCAAGGGTTATCTGGAATACGGCATCAACCTTCGGGAGGGCGGGGCGTTCTGAAATCCGCGACGCGGGGGAATGTCGCGGCCAGACTGCCGTTCCCTCGCGCCCCGTTCCGAAGGAGCCCCATGTCGTCCGTTCGCGTCCCCGCCCTGCTCCTGTCCGCCCTGCTCCTCTCCGCGCCCACCGCGAACGCACAGGAGTCCAAGCGCGCCCCGGAGGCGCTGGGCCTGGGCATGGAGGGCTACCCCTACCCTGCCCCCGTGCAGTTCCTGCCCGTGAAGCTGGAGGGTCAGGACCTGCGCATGGCGTACATGGACGTGAAGCCCACGGGCAACGCGAACGGGCGCACGGTGGTGCTGCTGCACGGCAAGAACTTCTTCGGCGCGTACTGGAAGGACACGATTCGCGTCCTCACCGGCGCGGGCTACCGCGTCGTGGTGCCGGATCAGATTGGCTTCGGCAAGTCGTCCAAGCCAGCCATCGCGTACAGCTTCCACACGCTGGCGTCGCTGACGAAGCAGGTGCTGGATGAAGTGGGCGTGAAGCAGGCCGTGGTGGTGGGTCACAGCATGGGCGGCATGCTCGCGACGCGCTTCGCGCTGATGTACCCGGAGGTGACGACGCAGCTGGTGCTGGAGAACCCCATTGGCCTGGAGGACTACCGCGAGTCCGTCCCCTGGAAGTCCACCGAGGACCTCTACCAGGAGAACCTGAAGGCCACGGAGGAGGGGCTGCGCAAGTACCAGCGCGGCTACTACGTGAAGTGGAAGCCCGAGTACGACGAATACGTCCAGGTCCTCTACCGCCAGACGCTCAGCGGTGAGTACCCGCGCCTGGCCTGGGTGTCCGCCGCCACGCAGACGATGATCTACGAGCAGCCGGTGGTGCACGAGTTTCCGTTGGTGAAGGTGCCCGCGCTGGTGGTGATTGGTCAGGAGGACCGCACGGTGGTGGGCAAGGGCAGCGTGCCGCCCGCGCTGCTGCCGAAGCTGGGGCAGTACCCGGCGCTGGGGAAGAAGACCGCCGCGGCCATCCCGGGCGCCACGCTGGTGGAGATCCCGAACGTGGGCCACATCCCCCACTTCGAGTCGCCGGAGAAGTGGCACGCGGCCCTGCTGGACTTCCTGCGCAAGGTTTCGAAGTAACCTGCGCCGCATGCATCGCATCCGCGTGGTGCGCCACGCGTCCGAGCGGGGCGGCTGGGAGATGGCGCTGGCCACGCCGCCCCCGGCGCTGGCGCCGCTCATCCGGGACTACTGCGGCTTTCGCGAGGCCATGCCCCAGCCCATGCGCCGGCAGGAGCTGCCCGGCGTGCAGGTGGTGCTCATCCTGGAGTTCGGTCCGCTGCTGAAGCACCTGGACGACGCGGGCCAGGTGACGCGGCATCGCTCCGGCTTCGTCGCGGGGCTGGACGAGCGCTGGAGCACCACCGAGCACAACGGCGAGTCCCACGGGCTCCAGGTGAACCTCACGCCGCTGGGGGCCAGGCGCCTCTTCGGCCTGCCCATGCACGAGCTGGCCCACCGGGTGACGGGCCTGGAGGACCTGTGGGGCGGGGAGGCGCGGCGGCTGGTGGAGTCCCTGGCGGAGGCGCGGGACTGGGCGGCGCGCTTCGCCATCGCGGACGCGTTCCTGCTCCAACGCGCGGAGCGGGGCCCCGCGGTGGACGCGGGCGTGAAGTGGGCGGTGGAGCGCATCCAGAGCACGGGAGGCCAGGTGGACATCGCCACGCTGGCGAGCGAGCTGGGCCACAGCCACAAGCACCTCATCCACCAGTTCCACGAACAGGTGGGGCTGCCGCCGCGAAGGCTTGCGCGCCTGTTGCGTTTCGACCGGGCGGTGGAGCGGATCAAATCCGGAGGCCCGGTGCGCTGGGCGGAGTTGGCGCTGGAGCTGGGCTATTTCGACCAGGCACACCTGAACCGGGACTTCCGCCAGTTCACCGGCGGGCCGCCGTCCGCGCTCCTGCGGCGTGCGCTTCCGGACGCGGGCGGGTTCGAATCCGGCGCGTAGGTAAAATCCGTCCAAGAAAGGCCGGGGGTGGATGGGCAGGATGCGTGGTGAAAGGAAGACACACCATGTCCCTGCCCAGCCTGTATCCCTTCGTCCACTACGCCGACCCCGAGTCCGCCCTGCGCTTCCTGAAGCAGGCCTTCGGCTGCGAGGAGCGGGTCGTCTACCGCAAGCCTGACGGCGCCATCGCCCACGTGGAGCTGACGCTGGGCCACGGGCTCGTGATGTTCGGCGGCGCGGAGGGCGGCCGGCTGAAGATGGCCGCGTCGAAGGACGTGCCCCTGAAGAACCAGGGCATCTACGTGGTGGTGACGGACCCGGATGCGCTGTACGCGCGAGCGAAGGCAGCGGGCGCGGCCATCGCGATGGAGCTGCACGACACGGACTACGGCTCGCGGGACTTCAGCGCGCTGGACCCCGAGGGGAACGTCTGGAGCTTCGGCACGTACCAGCCGCTCGCGGTGACTCCGCCGAAGGGGTGAGGCGCCTTCGTCGACGGGGCGGTGCGTCCATGCAAGGCTTTCCGCATGAAGCTCTTGCTGGGACCCATCCTGTACGCCCGGGCGCAGGCCACGCCGGACCCGAAGTCCCACGACGTGTGGAGCTTCTTCGTCAACGTGTTCCTGGACAGCACGTCAGCGAAGAAGCCTCCGGCGTTGAGGCTGTGCTTCCGCGACGCGAAGGGCAAGCGGGTCGCCGCCTTCGACGAGGTGACGGCCGCTGCGGACCTCACCGCCCTGCCCAAGGACACCCGGGGCGTGGTGTGGCGCTGGGAGGTCATCCTGCCGCGCACGGACGTGGCGCAGCGGCTGTCCTATCACTTCGAATCGACAGACACGCCCGGCGTGCCGGTGACCTTCGAGCGTCCGCAGCCGCGAGCTGACCGGCCGTGGTCCTCGAAGGTCGTCCCGCCGGAGCCGCTGGTGGTGGCCGACGTCATCGTGCCCGCGAAGGGCGTGTCGCCGAACATCGCGTTCTTCTCCTGCAACGGCGCCAGCCGTGCGAGTGATTGGAGCAACCTGGCGCAGCCCTTCGCCCTATGGGAGCGGATGCTGCAACAGCATCAGCAGGATCCGGCGGATCCGGCGAAGACGCCGGGCTTCCAGCTGTTGCTCGGGGGAGGCGATCAGCTCTACGCGGACTCGTTGCACAACACGATGGATGTGTTGAACGCGTTCATGAAGTTGCCCCGGTCGGAGCGGTTGAAGCTGCCGGTGCCGGACGGGCTTTCGGAGAAGCTGTTCGCGGAATACGTCTGGCTCTACCGGGAGCGGTGGGGCGGGAGCCAGGGCATCGCGCCGGTGCTGCGGCGGGTGCCGGGCCTGTTCATGTGGGACGACCACGACATCTTCGACGGGTGGGGTTCGCACGAGGAGCTGCAGCAGGCGCCCTGGTATCGGGCCCTCTACAGCGCGGCGGCGCAAGCGTTCGAAGCCTTCCAGCGGGGCTTCTTGGAGCAGCCGGCGAAGGCGCGCGAGCCAGACGACCGGGGCGTGGTGAAGCCCGCGCAGCACTATTTCCAGACGTTCTGTTTCTCCACGGCGGACTGCGACCTGGACGTGGTGTTGCTGGACCTGAGGAGCGGCCGGACCAGCCGGGTGCTGGACACCGGAGACGCGCATCCGCAGACCGAGTTCACGGTGATGAGCCGGTCACAGTGGGACGCCTTCGACGCGTGGCGCGAGGAGCACCGCCAGCGGCCGGAGAACGGCAAGAAGGCGAGGCACGTGTTGGTGGTGTCGTCAGTGCCGCTGGTGCACTTGCGGTTCGGTCCAGCGATGGAGCGGATGAGCGGAGGGGGCATCGAGCTGCGCGACGACCTGTTGGACCAGTGGGAGTCCTCGGTGCACCGGGGCGAGCGCACGCGGTTGTTGATGAACCTGTTCTCGCTGGCGAAGAAGTCCTACTGCGCGGTGACGGTGTTGTCGGGGGACGTGCACGTCGGAGCGAGGGCGCGCGTGCGTTCACGCAATCCGGACCACCTGGTGCCCGCGTTGGGCACGGTGGGGGAGGTGTTCATCGAACAGGCGACGTCCTCGCCCATCGTGCATCCGCCGCCGGGATGGCTCGCGTTCAAGGGGATGCTGGCGTTGTCGGAGGATTCCCGAGAGGACCTGCCAGGGTTCCTGCAGACGGAGCTGTTGCCGGTGGGCAAGGAGCTGTACCTGCGGGACCGCAACTGGCTGTCCATCCGGCTGGAGCGGCCCAAGCACCGGGACACGACCGCGCGTCCGAAGCTGTGGGTGAAGTGGATCGCGGAGAAGGAGAACCTGCCGATGGAGGTGGTGGTGGAGCCACCGCCCTTCCCTGCCGTGGGCTGAGGGTTTCAGCGGACCGGAAGCTCGCGGAAGGAGATGCCGGTCCAACCGCCCTGCTCCACCGCGTCCTTGAAGCGGTCCGTGCCGACGAGGACGGTGCTGTAGTCGCCCAGGCGGAAGAGGTCCGTGTCCGTTGGTAGGGATGCCGCGTCGAGGATGAGGTCGTCTGGAAGGCGAAGGCCTACGCGCCCGCAGGTGGGACAAGGCGGTTCCAGGTCGGGGGGAAGACAGTCGCGGTGCATCCGGCCGCGCAGTTCGAGTTGGAGCTCGAGGAGGTCCGGGGGCGTCTTCTGACGGAACCGCAGCTCCGTCTTGCATCCGAGGAGTCCTCGGATCCCGGCTGCCTGGAGACTGTCAAAGGCGTCACGGCGCACGACGATCCAACAGCTTTCCAGACCCGAGAAGGGAGCGAACTGGCCTCGTGCATGGCCTACCAGCGGGCCGAAGGTCGTTCCGGGGGCAAGCTCGGAGCCTGGGGGCGCCAGTGGGCGTACCAGTTCGCGGAGACGCGCGAACTTGTGGAAGGGCTCGGGCCGGGGTTCTTCGAACTCGCCTCGTTCGGGAAGATTCGACAGGTCTACCGCAGGGTAATGGTCTCCCCAGGTGGACCAGGTGGCGCCACATCCTGGGCAATCCTTGATGCCAGGCAGGCCCCACTTCGGTGCGGCATTGAAATCCCCGCTGGAGGGGGTCCAGATTGCTTTGTCGCGACGAAGATCAAAGAAGCGGGTCATGGTCTCTGGAATCGAATCACCGGAGTTCAGTTGTACCGCTGGATGGGACCACCCAACAGCTGAAACCGATAGATGAGTTCCCCAGCGTGTTTGAAGATCTCTGGAGGCTTGGCGAACCTGTTCGCCTTGCTGAACTCGCGCCAGGCTTCATTCCACATGCCCCCGTTGGGCCCATTGCTGTGGATGCGCCGGTGGACATGCACGGGGATGGGGATCGTGTACTGGTGGATGTCGACGCCTTGTCTCTTGAACCACATGGCCAGGTCCGGGGCCTGCGGGAAGATGTGGTGCTTCTCGAACTTCCCCGCCAGCAGCTGCCGCTGAGGAGGCACGGGCTTGGGGATCCCGTGCCACGGGAACACCATCACGGGTTCCACATCACCCGGCAGGCCCATGCTGCCGCCCCAGTTGCGCCGGGGACCGCTTCCCGGCGCGGGAGCCACCGCCACGGGTGGAGGCCGGGGCGGCAGACCCCGCGCCAGCACTATCTCCCCAGGTACGTCCTCGCACCTGAAGAAGCCGCACGCTGTGTCCCCACAGACCAGGGTCACACAGGCATCGCTGCTCGCGTCATTACACTCCGCTTCGGCTTCATCCCAGCGCTGCTGGAGCGGCGTGCTGGACGCGCACGCCGCCATCCACAGCGCCAGGAACGTCAGGATCTTTCGCATGGCGGCAAAACCTACTCATATCCGGTGTCCCTGTGACCAACGTCAGACTTGAAGACCTGTGCAACGCAACGACCCTCGCCGCCCTTCACCATCCCCGGTGGGATCCGGAGCTCCGCACCTTCGAGGGGCTCAATCCCTGCACCTTCTGGAACAGCGACACAGGCGTGGATGTCTCCGGAAGCATCGACACGGGTCGAGGCCCCTATGTCTTCCAGATCAACGGTCCACTCAAGACGAAGGACCACCTGCGTCTCTGGACCGACGACTATCATCCCGGTCTGGTCATCGTTCGTGGCGATCTGCACGCCCGAACGCTGTCGTTCGGCAACGGAGCGCGGATCTTCGTGGAGGGCTCCGTCCTCGTGGAGGACTGTCTCTTCGGCCAGTACGGAGACCACAACGCGGTCCTCAGTGCCAAGGGTGAGCTGCGGGCCCGGGCGGTCTTTCTCGAGAACACCGCCCGCGTCTACGCGGACGAAGGCATGCGGTCGCTCATCTATGCGCCGCTGGGAAGTTGGGATCCCCTGATGCCAGACATCGAGAACGAAGGCATCGGGGATGGCACTGGGTTCTTCGACCCCTCGGTGCTCGACCGTTACGGCGACCTCGACTTCCGCCGGGCCATCGAAGCCGCCCGTGCTGGGAAGCCCCTGTTCCTTCCCGGTGTCGAAGAGCGCTTTCCCCAGCGACTGTCTTCACGAAAGACAGAGTAGGGCTTCAAGAGCGCACGGGCAGCTCGCGGAAGGAGATGCCGGTCCAACCGCCCTGCTCCACCGCGTCCTTGAAGCGGTCCGTGCCGATGATCATGGTGCTGAAGTTGTCCAAACGGAACAGGTCCGTGTCCGTGGGCAGTGAAGCAAGGTCGAGGATGGGATCATCCGGACGTCGGAAGGCCTGCCGCCCGCAGGTGGGACAGGGTGGATCCAGGTCGGGCGGAAGGCAATCACGGTGCAGCAGGCCGCGCGGTTCGATCTGGAGCTCGAGGATGTCCGGAGGCGTCTTCTGCCGGAACCGCAGCTCCGTCTTGCAGCCCAGAAGTCCACGGATGCCCGCGGCCTGGAGGCCATCGAGTGCGTCGCGGCGGATGAGCATCAGCGAGGTCCCCTGCCAGGTGAAAGGCCCGAACTGACCGGACGCAGTGCCCGTGAGCGGACCGAAGCTTGTGCCGGGAGGGAGCGATGCATTCGGTGGCACCAGTGGGCGCACCAATTCGCGGAGACGGACGAGCTCGTGAAACGGCTCGGGTCGGGGCTCTTCAAATTCCCGATGCTCGGGGATGAGCGAAAGGTCCACGGCGGGGTATTGACGCCCTGATCCACCCCATGTCAGGCCGCACCCCGGACAATCTTTGAGACCAGGCAAGAGCCATTTGTGCGCGGCATCGAAGTCTCCGCTGTAACGGGAGGTGGCTACCTCGTCGTCACGCAGCCAGAAGAAGGAGGGCATGGATCGTCAAGCCTCGGTGGAATGAGGGCTCAGTTGTACCGCTGGATGGGACCACCCAGGAGCTGGAAGCGATAGATCAGCTCCCCGGCATGCTTGAAGATTTCTTGAGGGGGAGCGAGGTCGTTCGCGTTCTTGAACTCGCGCCAGGCCTTGTTCCACAAGCCTCCCTTGGGACCATCGCTGTGGATACGCCGGTGAACGTGCACGGGAATGGGGATCGTGTACTGGTGGATGTCGATCCCCTTGCTCTTGAACCACTCAGCAAGGTCCCGCGCCTGCGGGAAGATGTGGTGCTTCTCGAACTTCCCCGCTGGCAGCTGCCGCTGAGGAGGCACGGGCTTGGGGTTCCCGTACCAGGGGAACACCATCACCGGTTCCGCACCGCCCGGCAGGTCCATCCCGGGCCCCCAGTTACGCCGAGGCCCGCTTCCCGGCGCGGGAGCCATGGCCACGGGTGGCGGCCGGGGTGGCAGTCCCCGGGCCAGCACCACCTCCCCGGGCACGTCCTCGCACCGGAAGAAGCCGCACGCCGTGTCCCCACAGACCAGGGTCACACAGGCGTCGCTGCTCGCGTCACCGCACTCCGCTTCGGCTTCGTCCCACCGCTGTTGAAGCGGCGTGCTGGACGCGCACGCCGCCATCCACAGCGTCAGGGCCAGGAACGTCAGGCTTTTCCTCATGGCGGAAAAGCCTAACACCCACGCTCAGGGCAACGGCCCCTCCACCAATCGCAACACATCCGCGAGCACTCCCGCCGCCGTCACCGCCGCGCCCGCGCCATACCCTCGAATCACCAGCGGCGTGGGGCTGTACCGCTCCGACAGGAAGCTGAGCGCGTTCTCGCCGCCCTTCACCGCCGCCAGCGGATGCTCCATCGGCACCGGCACCAGGCCCACGCGCACGCCCTCCGGTCCCACGCTGCCCACGTAACGCAGCACCTTCCCTTCCTTCCGGTGCGCGTCCACCCTCCGCTGGAAGATCTCGTCCGCCTGCGGCAGCCGCGCCAGGAACTCCGGCAGCGGTCCCTTCGCGTCGAACTCCTCCGGCAACAGCGACGCCAGCGCCACCTCCTCCAACTCCAGCGACCGCCCCAGCTCTCGCGCGAGGATGAGCACCTTGCGCGCCACGTCCGTGCCCTCCAGGTCGTCGCGCGGATCCGGCTCCGTGAAGCCCTTCTCCATCGCCGTACCCACCGCCTTCGACAGCGGCACCCCGGCTTCCGTCAGCCCCAGGATGAACGACAGCGAACCCGAGAGGATGCCCTCCACTCGGTGCACCGTGTCTCCCGTGCGCAGCATGTTCTTCAACGTGTCGATGACCGGCAGCCCCGCCCCCACGTTCGTCTCGTAGAGGAACTTGCGCTGGTGCCGCACCGCCGTCTCCCGCAGCGCCTTCCAGTGCTCCTGCCGCCCCGCATTGGCTTTCTTGTTCGCCGTCACCACATGCAGCCCGGACGCCATCAACGCGGGATAACCCAGCGCCACGTCCTCGCTGCTCGTGCAGTCCACGAAGATGGGCCGGCCCGGACGCCGCGCCTTCGCCCACGCTCGGAACGTATCCAGCGTGAAACCAGACTCGCTCGCCTCCAGCCGCGCTTTCCACCCGTCCAGCGCCACGCCCTCCGGCGCCACCAGGCTGTGTCTGCTGTTGGCAATGGCACACACCCGCAAATCCAACCCATGCGCCCGCAGCTTCGGCGCCTGCTGATGAATCTGCCGCAACAGCTCCCCGCCCACCGTGCCCACGCCCGCCACCAGCAGCTCCACCACCTCCGTGGTGCCAAAGGCCTTGCGGTGCACGTGTGCCATGGCACGCGGCCCGTCTTCCCTCGAAATCACCGCGGAGATGCTGCGCTCACTGGACCCCTGCGCGATGGCCGCGATGCTGCAATCCACGTCCGCCAGCGCGCTGAAGAACGTCCCCGCCACGCCCACCCGGTGCCGCATCCCGTCTCCCACGATGCTCAACACCGCGAGCCCCGGCTGGTGCTCGATGGGGTCCACCTTCCCCGCCTCGCGCTCCACCTCGAACTCGTCCTCCAGCGCCAGCACTGCCCTGCTGGCCTCCGCCTCCCCCACGCAGAAGCTGATGGAGGACTCGCTGGAGCCCTGGGTAATCAGCACCACGGAGATGGACGCCAGCGCCATCGCCTCGAAGACGCGCGCGGCCGTGCCCGGCACGCCCTTCAACCCCGCCCCCGCGATGTTGATGAGCGCGATGTCCGGCAGGAACGACAACCCCCGCACCGGATGCCGCGAAACCGGCGCCGTGGCCGTCACCTTCGTGCCCGGATGCTCCGGCCGGAAGCTGTTGCACACCCGCACCGGGATGCCCCGCTCCCTCGCGGGGGCAATCGTCTTCGGATGCAGCACCTTCGCTCCGAAGTAGGCCAGCTCCATCGCCTCCTCGAAGCTCACCTCTTCCAGCGCGAACGCCTCCGGCACCAGCCGCGGGTCCGCGCTGAAGATGCCGTCCACGTCCGTCCAGATCTCCAACAGCCGCGCATCCAACGCCGCCGCCGCCAGCGCCGCCGAGTAGTCCGACCCACCGCGCCCCAGCGACATCGTCTTGCCGCGCGCATCCCCACCGAAGAAGCCCGGCATCAACATCAGCCCCGCCCCGCCCTCACGCAGCGTCGCGAACCGCGCGCGGATCTCCTCCACCCGGGGCGTCGCCTGCAGCGGGTCCCCTGAGCACACCAGCGCCTGCCTCGGGTCCACGCTCACGGGCGCCAGGCCCCGCGCATCAAGCATCGCCGCGAGCAGCAGACACGACGCCCGCTCTCCCAGTCCCGACAGGTGCGCCAGCACCGACGGCGAGCACTCCCGCAGCAACCCCACGCCCTGCAACAGCCCTCGCAGCTCCACTCCCAGCGCCACCAACCCCTCCGCCAGTGGCCGCGTCTGCGCGGGCTTCAGGTCCACGCTCAGCGCTTTCGCGATGGCTGAATGCGTGTCGTCGAACCGGGCGCAGGCCTCCTGCACGGACTCGCCCTCCTGCGCCACCTTCGCCGCCTCCACCAAGAGATTCGTGATGCCCGACACCGCGGACGCCACCACCATCACCCGCTCGGCCTTGCGCGCCTCCTCCACCAGCGCCACCACTCCGCGCATCCGTTCCGCATCTCCGACACTGGTGCCACCGAATTTCATCACGCGCATGACACGGACTCCTTCCGGAACGACGGGACTCGGTGGCTGGGGCGGCACATCGGAAGCGGCGTCATGCGGGTCCTCGGGGGTGACGACTGGCAGATGGGGCAACGAAAAAGCCCCGCGCTCGGGAGGAGCGCGGGGCCGGGTTCGGAAGGAGGGACCTTCAGGAGGTCCGCTTCGGAAGTCAGGCGGTCCGCGCTCCGCGAGGAGTCAGGCCGGTGCGAGTGCAAGTCTCGGTCATCACGGTCTGGACGCGCGCGCCCACGGAGGACGTCGTCCCCTCGTGCCGCTGGCTGTTCCCGCTGCGTCCAACCATGGAGTCCCCATCCTAGCCGCTTCCGCGCGCCAAGGTCAGGGGGCAGGCGACCAGCCCCCCGCCCCAGGGCTCCCACCGTGGTGCATGCGGCCAGGGCTGCCGACATTGAGCGTGTGTGAGCTGTCCCACCCCCTTCAGGAGCGACCCATGGCCACCCGCAAGAAGAGCGACACCGCCCACAAACCCGGCTTCGCCAAGGACCGCGTGGAGCGGGGGCTGGAGGCGGACGACACCAAGCCCCTGTACGCGGACGACGCCAAGCACTCCACCGAGGAGCAGAAGTTCGCCTTCGACAGCGACGCCCCCGTCGGCGGGGATCGCAACAACCCCCAGAGCGTCCTCGATGACGTCGACGACGAGGAGCGCGAGGAGCGCGGCCGCCTCAGGGCCGAAGCCCGCCAGGAAGAGAACGAGCCCACCCGGGAATGAAAAAAACCGGGGCCCCGACACCCACGTCGGGACCCCGGCTTCAACATCTCGAAGTGAAGCGCTGCGCTACTTGGACGCCGGCGTCTCTTCCAGCGTGAGCTTGCCCAGGTTGAGCGGCGTCACCTGCTCCTGGATGACCAGCGGGTCGCCCACGAGCACCACCTGCATGTTGGCCGGGTCCAGGTAGGACTCGGCCACGCGCTGCACCTCCGCGGCGCTGGCCTTCTCCAGTCCCTCCACGGTGCGCTTGAACTCATCCATCGGCCGGCGGTGGAAGTAGAGATTCGCGGCGCTGACACCCAGGCCCTCCACCGTCTCGAAGGCGCCCGGGAACGCGCGGATGAGGCCTTCGCGCGCCGCGGCCAGCTCCTTCTCCGTGATGGGGTTGGACTTGATGCCGGCCAGCTCCTTGATGAACTCGTTGAGGGCCGGACCCGTCACGTCCTTCCGCACGGCCGCGTACGCGGTGAGCGGTCCCACGCCCAGGCGCGTGCCCAGGTGCGCGTTGGCGCCGTAGCTGTAGCCCTTGTCCTCGCGGATGTTCATGTTGAGCCGGCTGCCGAAGAAGCCGCCGAACACCGTGGTGGCCAGCTCCAGCGGGAACTCGTCCGGGTGGCCCGTGGCGAGGCCAGGACGGCCCACCAGCACCACCGTCTGCTCCAGGCCCGGCTTGGGCACCACGCGCACCAGTTGACGCGGAGGCGCGGGCGGCGCGGGCGGCGGCTTGGGCGCCACGGCCCCGCCCTTCCACCCGCCGAAGTACTTCTTCCCCCACTCCATCGCCTGCGGGAGCGTCACGTCGCCGGTCATGATGAGCGCGGCGGCGCGAGGGCCCGTGTTCTTCGTGTAGAAGCTCTTCGCGTCCGCCAGCGTGAGCGACTCCACCGTCTTCGGCGTGCCTCCGGACGTGTGGCCGTATGGGTGGTCCGCGCCGAACACGGCCTGGTAGTAGGCCTGCTGCGCCAGGAAGTTCGGGTCGCCCATGCGGCGCACCAGCTCGCCCAGCTGCTGCTTCTTGCGCCGCTCGAAGGCCTTCGCGTCGAAGGTGGGCCGCAGGACGACGTCCGACAGCAGGCTCATCGCCGCGTCCACGTTGGTCGTGAGCACGCGCGCGCCCACGAAGGCGCCGTCCGGGTCCACCGACAGCGCGGGCGACACGCCCAGGTCCGCGAACGCGTTGTCCAGCGCCACCGTGTCGCGCTTGCCCGCGCCCTCCAGCAGCATGCGGTAGGACAGGTCCGCGATGCCCAGCTTCGCGGCGGGCTCCTGCGACCCGCCCGCGGCGAAGGCGATGCCCACGAACACCAGCGGCAATTCCTTGCGCGTGCTGACGATGACGGTGAGGCCGTTGTCCAGCTTCGCCTGCTCGAACGTGGGCAGCACCAGCTCCGGCGGCTTTCCGGGCTTGGGCTGCTGGTCGCGGAACGCCTCCGCGTCCGGAGCGGGTGTCTGGGATTGCTGCGCCGTGGGAGGCGTCTCGGTGGGAGGCGTCTCCGCGGGCTTCGTGGTGGCGCAGCCGGCGACGGACAGCGTGAGGAGGGCAGTGAGGATTCGGCGGTGCATGACTAGCGGGCCTCCTTGCCCGGGGCGGAAGACGGCGCGGCCTTGTCGGCGGACGGCACCGCGTGGAGCACGACGCGCGCGTCCGGGCGCAGCACGTCGTTGGCGAACTGCTTCACCGCGTCGGGCGTGACGTCCTGGTAGCGCGCCAGGTCCTGCGCGACGTAGCTGGGCTCGCCCACGAACTGGTTGTAGCTCTGGAGCGTGTCGGACTTGCTGCCGGAGCCGCCCACCGCCTGCAGACCCGCCAGTTGGCGCGTGTCATAGCGGGTGCGCGCGCGGACAATCTCCTCCTGCGTGACGCCGTCCTTGCGGACCTCGTCCAGCACCGCGTCGATCTCCTTCTTCAGCGTGTCCGTGGTGACGCCGGGCCGGGCCACCGCCTCGATGGAGAAGACGGACTGCGCGCCCTGGCTCTGCTGCACGGCGTCCACGCTCTGCGCCAACTGCTTGTCCAGCACCAGCCGGCGGTACAGGCGGCTCGCGCGGCCCGTGCCCAGCGCGGTGGCGAGCACGTCCGCCGTCGCGTCCCCGGGCTTCAGGTACGGGGCGGTGAGCCAGGACATGGTGAGCAGGGGCAGCGTGGCCACCTTCTCGTCGTGGCGGATGACCGTCTCACGCGTGACCTTCACCGGCTTCACGTCCGGACGCTGGGGCCTGGGTCCAGAGGTCAGCGTGCCGAAGTACTTCTCCACCAGCGCCTTGGCCTTCGCGGGGTCGAAGTCGCCCACGATGGCGAGCGTCGCGTTGGAGGGCGCGTACCACTTGCGGAAGAACCCCTTCACGTCATCCACCGTGGCCGCGTCCAGGTCCTTCATGGATCCAATCACGTTGCCGGAGTACGGGTGCGGCGCGGGGAACAGCGCCTGCCACGCCTTCTCCTGCGCCTCGCCGTAGGGGGCCGTCTCCACGCTCTGGCGGCGCTCGTTCTTCACGACCTCCTTCTGCGTATCGAGCTTCTTCTGCGTGAGCGCGTCCAGCAGGAAGCCCATGCGGTCGCTCTCCAACCAGAGGGCCGTCTCCAGCAGGTTGCTGGGCACGGTCTCGTAGTAGTTGGTGCGGTCGAAGCTGGTGGTGCCGTTGAGGTCCGTGGCGCCCGCCTGCTCCAGCAGGCCGATGTGCACGTCGTCCGGCACGTGCTTGGAGCCCTGGAACATCATGTGCTCGAAGAGGTGCGCGAACCCGGTGCGGCCCGGCTGCTCGTCGTAGGCGCCCACGTGGTACCAGATGTTGACGGCCACCACGGGCAGCTTGCGGTCCACGGAGAAGATGACCTCCATGCCGTTGGGCAGCGTGTACTTCTCATACGGGATGGCCAGGTTTTCGCGGCCGGGCTCCAGCGGCTTCGCCTCGGGGGTCTGAGCGAGCGCCGGAAGCCCCACGAACAGGGCCGCTGCGGCGAGGGCCTTCAATCGGGACAAGGTTCCTCCACGGTTCAGGACGTTCTCTCGCGCGCTTAGCACGCGCCCCGGGGCCTGTAAGCCGGAAGGAGACGGGGTGGGCCCGGGGGTGCCGGGTGTTGCTCGCCGTGCGACACTGCGGCCATGAGCCCGGAGGTGCCCCTCTCCCAGCAGGGCCGCTGCGCGGTCCACCCGGACCTGCCCGCGGGCGGCACCTGTTCCCGCTGCGGGAGCTTCTTCTGCGCGGACTGCGCCACGTCCGTGGCGGGCCTGGGCGCGCGGTTGTATTGCACGGCCTGCGCGGCGCGCCCGGACGTGAACTACCTGGAGGCCCTGCGCCAGCGCTATTGGGGCCGGCGCGATGACTGGGCGTGGGTGGTGGGAGGCGTGACGCTGCTGCTCTGCGTGGCCACCGCCGCCGCGCTGGCGCAGTGGGGGCTGCGCGCGACGAAGTCGTCGTTGTTCACGCTGTTGCTGCTGTTGCCCGTTCCGGTGGGCGTGGCCTTCTTCCTGGGCCAGCGCTGGGCGCGGCACGCCATGCTGGTCACGCCGTTGGTGATGGCCGTGGCGGCGGATGCCATGAACCGGGATGGGCGCTTCTTCTACTTCCTGTGCGCCATCCCCGGGGTGCTCACCGGGCTGCGCATCCACCGGGACGTGCGCAACCAGCTCTTCTTCCGGCTGCCGGTGTCGCCCGGGGCGCTGAAGTTTCTCTGGGACCAGCGCTTCAACAACCCGATGGCGCATCAGGCGCTGCGGTTCGGCTTCGGCTCGGTGCTGATGCCCCTGCTCTCACCCATCGCGGTGATTTGCGGCGCGGTGGCGCTGACACGCGTGGACCCGGCGGCGACCCCGCCCATTGGCCGCCAGGGCCAGGCCATTACGGGCCTGGTCCTGGGGCTGGTCAGTCCGCTGCTGTGGTGGTTCGTCCTGCTGCCGTGGTTGGCGGACCTGATCCACTCCTGACCGCGGTGGTCAGAAGGTGCGGGACTGCAGCGAGATCCGGGTGCGGATGGTGTCGCGCACCCGGTCCCCGGCGCCCTGGCACTCGCCGCGCGCTTCGTCCAGGTGCAGCTCTGAGTCTGTCCGGGGCAGGTCCCCGCCCAGGAAGCACGTCCCCAGCGGCAGCTCCTTCAGCCAGACATCCTGGTTGAACATCACGCGCAGGGAACCGCCCTCCTCCAGCGTGAGGTCGTAGGCGGTCTCGAATCCCAGCGCCGTGCCCTCGGGCAAGGTGAGGTTCATGTCCCAGGCCCGCGAGTCCTGGACCAGGCGGGTGTAGGCCTTGAGGCCATTCTTCCCCAGCACGAAGTCCACCCGCCGGTAGATGCCGGGGGGCACCCGCAGTTCCTTCATGTCATTCGTGGTCTTCCCAGTCGACAGGTCCATGGAGAACGGGCCCGCGATGGTGACCGTGCCCGGAGCGTCTCCCGACTGGACGCACCCGGTGCCCTCCGGGAGCTCGTCCTCCACATCCTCGCAACGCAGTCCCCCGCCCAATTCCAGACGGATGTCCGCCACGTCGGCGTAGACACCGTCCAAATGAAAGACCGAGCCGTCACCCGACTTGATGTCGCGGAGCGGAGCGATATCCGTCATCGCCCGGACTCCCGAGGCCGGGACCGCCAGGGAGCTCCCCTGGAGACGCGAGTGATTGAGCGCGAAGTACAGCCGGGGATGGCTGTCACCGCAGCCGGACAGCCCCAGGGACATCAAAGACAGACACAGCCAACGTGAGGTCATGGACATGGGTTCACCGGTGGGAAGCGAGGTACATCCGGGTGCTGGCTTCGATGTTCTGTTTCACGCGCTCGGCGGCGCCCGCGCACGCACCCGTCCCGCTCTCCAGGCGCAGCGTGGTGCCGTCCAGGGTCAGGTCTCCCAACGCCAGACAGCTCGCCACGGGGACGCCGTCGAGCCACGTGGTCAGGTCCAGGCTGCCCACCACGACGGGGTTTTCGGCGTCGCTGAGGTCAAAGGGATGCCGCGGCTCGAAGCGCAGGGCCGCGGTGGACGGGAAGGCCACTGTCAGGACATGGCGCTGGTCCTCCCAGGTGAAGCTCGCGGCCATGCTGAAGCTGGGGAGCGAGGGCGCGTTCTGACCCAGGCGGGCCTCGATGCGGGAATAGGTTCCCTGGGGGATACGGAGCGTCCAGTCCGGGATGATCGTGGCGCTCAGCCAATTCACGTCGAGGGGCTCCCGTACGCTCAACGTCCCGGGCTGTCCATCCGCCGCGTCGGTGCAGGTCATCAACGGGGCCAGCGGGTCCTCGTAGTCCGAGCACTCGCGCCCGGACGGCAATTCCAGACGCACGTCGAACAGCGTGGCGTTGGCGGACTCGACCGTGAACTTGAGACCGTCGTTCGAGGAGAAGGTGGGCGACGCGAGCGGGGCGTCCATCGTCATCCGCCGGGACGGCGAGGCCTCCGCCGTCAGCGGACGCATGTAGGTCGACGGGTTGATGCCGAAGCGCAGCTCGGTGGTGTCCGAGTCGCTGTCACAGGCAGATAGACACAGCACGGCGACAGCAAGGCCGGAGGCACGCAACCAGGGGATGGAGGGCATGTCGGAAGCAACGCGTGAGGGGGAGCGCCTCCGGCCGGGCGTCCCAATGCGCGGACCCCGGAGGGCCCACGAAGCCACAGCATGCCCGAAGCCCGGGGAAATGGACAGACACCCGCGATGGTGGCGCATGCCAGCGGACAGGCCGGTGCCCACGCTGAAGGAGGAACCCCACAGGAGAGACGCCATGGCAACGCAACGAGTGAGCGACGTAATGACATCCGACGTGGAGGTCGTCCGCCCGTCTGATTCCCTGAGGGTCGCCGCGGAGAAGATGCGCCTGCTGAACGTGGGCCCCATCCCCGTGTGTGATGGCGACCAGCTGGTGGGCATCGTCACGGACCGGGACATCGTCATCCGCGCGGTGGCGCAGGGACTGGACGCCGAGCGCACCCAGGTGGCCCAGGCGATGACCCGGGGCGTGGAGTTCGTCTACGACGATGACGACCTCACCCAGGCGGCCCAGAAGATGAGGGCCTCGCAGATCCGCCGCATCCTGGTGTTGAACCGGGAGAAGCGGTTGGTGGGCATCCTCTCGCTGGGGGATGTCTCGGCGGAGCTCAGCGACCAGGAGAGCGGCAGGACGCTCGAGGAGGTCTCCGCCCCGTCACAGCCGGCCGCACCCTGAGACGGCTACATGCCGCCGAGCTTCGTCTCCAGCTCCGACAGATCGCGGTGCACGGCCGCGTCCGTCTCCCGCAGGCCTTCGACCTTGCGCACGGCGGAGATGACGGTGGAGTGGTCCTTGTTGAAGCGCGAGGCGATCTCCGGGAAGGAGCTCTTCGTCAGCTTGCGGCTCAGGTACATGGCCACCTGGCGTGCGTGCGCGAGCGCCTTGTGGCGCCGGTCCTCCTTCAGCGCTTCGACCGTCACCTTGTAGAAGCGGGCGACCTCGCGCTGGATGGCGTCCACGTCCACGGCGCGCTGCGCGGGCAGGATGTCGCGCAGCACCTGGGACGCGAACTCCTCCGTCACCGGCTGCTTGGTGAGGCTGTGCATCGCGGACAGCTTCACGAGCGCGCCTTCCAGTTCACGCACGTTCTTCTGCACGTGCTTGGCGATGAAGTGCGCCACGGGGTCCGGCAGGTCGAGGCCCTCCTGCTCCGCCTTCTTCTGGAGGATGGCGACGCGCGTCTCGTAGGAGGGCTCGCGGATGTCCGCCATCAAGCCCATGGCGAAGCGGCTGCGCAGGCGGTCCTCCATGCCGGGCACTTCCGCGGGCACCATGTCGCTGGTGAGCACGATGGCCTTGTTGAGGCCGAAGAGCGTCTCGAAGGTGTAGAAGAACTCCTTCTGCGTCTCCTCGCGCTTGCCCAGGAACTGGATGTCGTCGATGAGCAGCACGTCGCACTCTTCGCGGAACTTCCGGCGGAAGTCCGTCATGCGGTGCTCGCGCACGCTCTCCACGTACTCGTTCGTGAACTGCTCGCTGGAGAGGTAGACGATGCGCTGGGTGGGGTCCTTCTCCCAGATGTGATTGCCCACCGCCTGGAGCAGGTGGGTCTTGCCCAGGCCGGTGCCGCCGTAGATGTAGAGCGGGTTGTAGTTGTGGCCCGGCCGGTGGGCCACGGCCTGCGCGGCGGCGGCGGGGAGCTGGTTGCTGTCCGCGACGACGTAGGTGTCGAAGGTGAAGCGCGGGTTGAGCCGCGCGGGGCGCAGCGAGTTCACCTTGACGATGGGCGTGGGTGGCAGGTCCGCGGACGGCGGGATGCCGACGACGACCTCATAGGCGACGCGGCCCAGGGACGGCTCCAGCCGGGCCAGGTGCGTCTCCAGCATGGCGCGGTAGTGGTCATCCACCCAGTCGCGGAAGAAGCGGTCCGGCACGCCCAGGACCAGGGCGTTCTCGCGCACCTCCATGGGGCGCATCCGCTCCAGCCAGGTGAGGGCGTAGTGCAGCCCCTCCTGACGGATGGCTTCCAGCGTGCGGGTCCAGATGACGCCGGCACTGGGAAGCGAAGGCGAAGGGGCTTGGGCGAGGGCGTTCACTTGGAGGCTCAGGGACGGCGCGGAACGAGGGAACCCGCGGGCGTTCGGCGGTGCTAACACCCGCTCTCCGGCTGATCAAGGAACCGGCCTGTAGCACGGATCAGCGGGGCGCCCTGGCGGGTGGGGATGATCACTCCCGGTGGATCCGCTTTTTCGCCTCTAGCGCGAGCCGTTCCGGTGGGTTGTGCGAGGTGGTCCGTGGAGCCACCTGAACGGATCCACCGGTGTGTCCGGGACGTCCTGCGCTGGACGGATGGCGGAGGTCCGTCCGTGGCCCTCCCCTGCTCCCGGCAGCATGGGAGGGAACCCTCGAGGCCTGGGAGCGGCGGGATGTGTGAACCGCATCGTGGAGCGGGGCTGACGCGCAGGAGCGCGCTGTTCGCGGGGGCTCTGCTCCTGGGCGCGGGATGTCTTCGACGGGGGACGGTGCCCGTGCGCGAGACGATGTCACAGGACACGGGGAAGGCGGGCCGCCGCTACCTGGTGAAGGGCGGCGTGGTGACGCTCATGGAGCGCAGCAACGTGGACACCGTCATCGTGGCCGGACAAGTCCGCAAGTGGCGCGGGGCGCTGGTGGACGTGGACCTGGAGGGCCTGCGTCAGCGGGTCACCGCGTCCCGGGACTTCCTGTTCGAAACATCCGGCGTGCCGCGCCGGTTGTTCTGAAGGGACCTTGCGGCCTCCGCACGCGCCGGCTCATTCCCGCCCCAGGCCCCAGTTACGGTCCGGGTCATTGTGGCGATTGTTGGCGTACAGGCTTTTCTTCTGAATCTTCTGGGCCGTTCCGTCAGCAGAAACCCACGAGAAGGTGACATCGGAGTCGTGACTCTTCCCAGAGTTACTCCACTGGCTGAACACCCCCTTGGTCACGAGCAGGCCCCCAATCCTCATTTGGATGGAGCCGCCCTGTAAACCATGGTGGCGGATGAATACGCTGTTGAGCAGGCTGTATGTGAAATCCTGCTCGGTGATGCGTTCTGGCTGATCGATCAAGAGGGCACGTGCTTGCCGGGCCTCTTCATCCTTGCGCATTGCTTCGAGGATCTCCGGAAGAGAGTTGGCATACGCCCGAAGTTTCACAGGGTCACCCGGGCTCGCCCGCTTCTTGCGCAGCTCGAAGAGTCCCGCCTCATACATTCGGATGAGCAGGATCGCACCTGCAGGGGTCACCCGGTTGCGCTCGCGGCTTTTGAAGCACTCCTCCAGGTCCGAGGGTGTGATGATCAAACCCGGGCTGGGTTCCCGTCGTCGGGGATCCGGTGGTTTGGGGAGAGGAGTTCCATCCTCTCGGACATAGGACTGCGCCCATGGTTCGTTCCGTCTATAGGCGTTGTAGTGCTCGTTGGAGAAGTCGTTGTCGAAATCGTCAAGGGTCTGCTTTGCCAGGCGCGGCTTTACATCCGGCAGCAGCGCGAGCGCCTCCAATAGGAGCATGAGCCGCTCATCAAGGATTCTGGGTGAAGGCGATGTTGGAGGGGGTGGTGACATTTGGGCGCCCAAAGATCCAGAGGAAGGCATGGCACGAAGTCGATCTCTCGTTCCTACGCCTTGGGTATGCCATGGAGGTCTGACACGCGGATTAGGAGTGCAGAGCGTGGGCTGGCACTTTCGTGTGATCAAGGCACTGACCGTCCGCCTATTTCCGGAAAACGCTCGTAGGCCCACAGAAGTGCTGCCAGGTGCGCGCGGTTTCCCAGGTCGAGCGGAGCATCCGTGAGCCGGACCACCCACCCGCCAGTAGCCGTGCGCCGGGCACGTGACAGCAACTCGGCGTCACGCGAAGGGTCCGGGAACCCGATGGCCATCGCGGCTGAGGCAGACCAGTAGTTCAGCCAACCCAGGTGGCGTGGAATCTCTGGAGCGGAAATCGCTTCTGGGAGCTTGAGGGCGGGCAGGCCGAGAGGTGGCCTTTCAGGTCCATGTCGCTTCGGGCCTGTCTGATCCGCGATGACCTGCATCACGGATGACGGCGCCAGGAGCCCCCAATATGCTCGGACACCCTCCGCGACGTGCTCCAGCACATCCGCTGCCGCCGCGATGCTGGCGGCGTCCTGAGGCAGCTTCGCATGGACCTGGAGTTGAGGTTGTCTGCCCGGACTCGAACTGGCGGATCTGCGCAGTCCGGAAATCGTCACCGGGTAGTCCTCGTCTCCGTTGCAGATGAGCGGAAACTCTCCTCGTGCCGCTGAGGCCGCGAGCCACGCGTCTCGCTGAGATAGCGCGACGGGCTTTCCTTCCTTGGATATCTCCCACGCCAGACGCATGCCGGGCATTGCCCGTTCCATGCCTTCAACGACAGCGAGCGTACGGCCGTCGTCCATCGTTAGAGCCGGCGCATGGACATTCAGGATGAGGCGGTCGCGCGTCGTCATCGTCCGCACCCCGTGACGACGATATCCAACTCGTCGGCAATCTCCTTCAGCGCGGCTTTATGCGCCTCGCTGCTCACGCCCACCACGAAGGCGTAGCCACATGCCCCCGCGATGTCTCGCTCCTCCAGCAGCTCGGCCACCTGGTCCCTGACCACCTGCGCTTGAAGGAAGTCGCTGTACGTGTCGAACTGGTCGGTCTTGATTTCCCACAGCACGCGCACACCGAATTGCAACGCATCGAAGTGCTTGCCGTTCACGAGCACGGCATGGCCGGGGTAGCGATTCGGTGGAATCCTGTCGGCACACCGGTTGTGCGCGTCGTCTCCTCCCCGGTGCTTGACCGGAATGGGCTCGCACCTGGGATGGCGCGTCCGGTCCAAGGCGTCGGGAGGTATCGGGGGCTGCCAGTCCTTCCCGACAGGGTCGGGTTCAAGCTTGGGCTTCCGTTTCGCCACGGTCTCCCGGGGAACGGCCTGCGTTCCTCGCATGGCCCCAGCTTCCTCGGGATAGAGCTGGCGGAACTCGTACGCGTCCAGTCCCTCTTTGATGGCGACCCCCACCACGACAACCCCTGTGATGATGACTGCGCCCATGACGATTTCAGGAGCGACAAGGACACAAACTCCAAGGCCCAGGGTTGCAGCTCCAGCGGAGGCGACCGTGCAACGTCCCGTCGGATCGTGAAACCGGATCCGGTGATGGTCCAGCGCTCCGAAGCAGCGCTCCACCACCACGGACCAAGGCGAAGAAGCCTCCTGGACGACGCATCGTCCCTCATCACTTCAGGGCAGTTTTGACGCCCTATGGAGGTTGGCGACTCTCAAGGAAGAGGTCGTGCGGGCCTTCAGGGGCGTTGAGGGAGCGCACGCCGAGGCTAGGAGCAAAAGCAGGATGCAGGCAGGGAGGCGCATGGCCACGCCCGTTCAACCGGCCAACCACTCGTGGGTCAACAGCGAAGGACCTGGATCGGGCCCGCCCTACGCCGGACCCAGGGTCCTTCAGCCAAACCCTCTTCCTTGCCCCCTGCCCCCTTTTCCTACATGATCGCCAAGTCCACCCGGCGCAGGGCTGTTCGGTCGGCGCAGGTGATCCTTGATTGACTTGTCCAAGAATTAGGGTTACGGACGCCCCCTTTCCACTGTACGGGTCGCGCCGGAAGTTCCCAGGTGCCGCCTTCAGCTCTCAGGAGTCGTTGTGTCCAAGCGCACGTACCAGCCGTCGAAGATCCGGCGCAACCGCGCCCACGGGTTCCGTAAGCGGAATGCCACCAAGGGCGGCCGGGATGTCCTCAAGCGCCGCCGCGCCAAGGGCCGTAAGCGCCTGGTGGTGTCGTCGTTCAAGAAGTAACTGGACGCACGGACGATGGCCGAGGGAGCGGCGCCGCGGGTGCCTCAGGCAACCGACGAGCGCTTCCCCAAGGCCTTTCGCCTGCTCCAGCGGCGTGAGTTTCTTGAAGTCCAGGAGGGCGGTCAGAAGCTTCCGTCCGACTGCCTCCTGGCCCTCGTTCAACGCAATTCCCGGGCGCACTCCCGCGTAGGTCTCACCGTTTCCAGCAAGGTGGGCAACGCGGTGGTGCGCGCACGCCTGCGCAGAGTGCTCCGCGAGCTGTTCCGCAAGCACCGCGGGCAATGGCCCCCCGGTCTCGACGTAGTCCTGGTCGTTCGCTCCTCGGCGAAGGAAGCCTCCTTCGCGCAAGTTTCCCGTGCGTTCGACGGTGTCACCCGTAAGCTGCAACGGCTCTTTCCGGCACCGCGCGTGCCTCCTAAAGAGCCCGCCCCATGAGTCCACTCGCCTTCGTCATCGCCCTGCCCATCCGCTTCTACCGGCGGTTCCTGGGGCCGCTGCTGCCGAAGGCGTGTCGGTTCCATCCCTCGTGCTCCACCTACGCCATGCAGGCGCTGGAGAAGCACGGCGGGTTCAAGGGCAGCGCCCTCACCGTCTGGCGCCTGCTGCGCTGCCAGCCATTCCACCCCGGTGGATTCGATCCCGTCCCCTGACGGTTTGCTTCCGCCCGCCCTCCGGCGCCGTGCCGCCGGGGCATAGGGAACTCCATGACGAACGACCCGCTGTCGCCCCAGTCCAACGATTCGCAGAAGCGGCTGCTCCTGGCGCTCGCCCTCTCCTTCGCCGCCACCGCCGCCTACACCTTCTTCTTCGCCCCCAAGGGGCCGCCCCCGGGCGCGGAGGGGACGGACGCGGGCGTCGAAGTCGCCTCCACGCTGGACGCCGGCACCCCGGGCATGGCCGCCGTGCCGCCGCCGGGTGTGGGAGGCGAGGACGCGGGCACCCACGCGGAGGTCCCGCCGCCCCCCGCGCGCACCGCGGAGTTCGCCCGCCCGGAGGTGAAGTACACCTTCTCCTCGGAGGGCGCCGGCCTCACCTCCGCCGTGCTCCAGGGCACGAAGATGCGCGAGCAGCAGTCGCTCACCGTCAAGGAGGGCTTCGAGAAGCTCTTCGGCAAGGACATCCCCCCGCCGCCGCAGATGAACGTGGCGCACCCGGTCCCCGGCCAGCCCCTGCCGCTCGCGGTGACGATTGAGGGCGCTGCTCCGCTGGCGGCGAACACCCGCTACGCCGTGCAGGAGGGCCCCACCGACAACGGCGGCAGCGTGGTGTTCACCGGCCGCCAGGGTCCGTGGGAGGTGACGAAGACGGTGCTGTGGCCGCGCGAGGGCTTCGAGTTCACCTACACCCTCCAGGTGCGCAACACCTCCGCCCAGGCGCAGTCGGGCGAGCTCAAGGTGCACTACGGCCGCGCCATCGATCCGGAGTTCGAGCACGCGCCGTCCTTCTTCGGCGGCGTGGGCAACCTGAGCCGCTCCACGTGCTGGGTGGAGGACAAGCTCCACAACCTGTCCCCGGGCGACAAGCCGCCGGAGGAGACGAAGGGTCCCATCTCCTTCTTCGGCATCAACCAGCAGTACTTCCTGTCCGCGCTCTACCCGCTGGACGGCGCGCTCAACGGCCACTGCACGCTGACCGCCACGCCCACCGCGCGCGAAGTGTCGGCGGGCTTCCCGCTCAACGTGGCCCCCGGCCAGGTGGCCACGTTCCGCTTCGGCGGCTACGCGGGCCCCAAGGATCCGGACCTGCTGCGCCTGGTGCCCGGCGCGGAGCTGCGCTCGGTGGCGGGCCTGTCCACCACGACCTTCCATCCCATGATGGAGGACACGGTCGACTTCGGCATCTGGGCGGTGGTCTGCAAGATCCTCCTGGCCGTCATGAAGTTCTTCCACGGCATCGTGGGGAACTGGGGCGTCGCCATCATCCTGCTCACCGTGGTGGTGAAGCTGGTGCTGCTGCCGCTCACCTACCGCTCCATGGTCAGCATGGAGGCGGTGAAGGTGCTGCAGCCGAAGATGGAGGAGATCCGCAAGAAGTTCGCGGACGACAAAGAGCGCCAGAACATGGAGATCATGAAGCTGTACCAGGAGGCGAAGGTGAACCCCCTGGGCGGCTGTCTGCCGCTGCTCATCCAGATGCCGGTGTGGATCGCCCTGTTCACGTCGCTGCGCAACAGCTTCGAAATCTACGGCGAGCCCTTCTTCGGCCCCATCTGGCGTGACCTCACCTACAAGGACCCCACGTACATCCTGCCGCTGGCGCTGGGCGTGTCGATGATCATCACGCAGAAGATGCAGCCGCAGATGATGGACGCGGCGCAGGCGCGGATGATGACCTGGGTGATGCCCATCATCTTCACCTTCACGCTGCTCCAGTACCCGGCCGGCCTGTCGCTCTACATCTTCACGAACAACGTGCTCTCCATCGGCCAGCAGTGGGGCCTGCGCAAGTGGCTGGACCGCAACAAGAAGAACCAGACGGGCGGCGGGACGCCGGCGGTCGTCACCGCCGGGGGAGGCAAACGCAAGTGAGCGGGGCACAGGTGGTGGCGGGCGGCGGGGACTTCCGCCCCCGGGTGGAGAAGCTGCTCACGGACATCCTCGGACTGATGGGGTTCCCTGCGCGGCTGGACCTGCAGGACGCCACCGACGGCAGCCTGTCCGTGGCGCTCCACTTCGAGTCCGGTGCGCCTCCGGGCGTGGAGCCGGGCAAGCGCAGCCAGGTGCTGGATTCGCTTCAGTTCCTGCTCAACAAGATGCTCCACCGCCCCGGCGTGGAGCGCCGCTGGGTGATGCTGGGCGCGGGCGCCCACCCGGAGCCCCGGCCGCGCCGTGACGCGGCGGCGGCGCAGCAGCCGGCAGCCGCTGCCGCTCCGGTCACGTCCGTGGCGCAGGCGGCTGCCGCCACTCCCGCGCAGCAGCCGGCCCGGGCCGCGGCGCCTGCTCCGGCCGCGCAGCCGCAGCAGCGCAACGCCCGGGGTGGTCAGCCGGCGCAGCAGGCCGCGAAGCAGGTACAGGCCCCCGCGAAGAGCGCGGAGGCGGACGAGCGCACGCTGCAGGTCGAAGAGGATCCGGTGTTCCGGGAGGCCGTCCGCAAGCTCGCGGAGAAGTCCGCCAGCCTGGGGCGCTTCTATGCGTTCGCCGCGATGAAGACTGAGGACCGCGCGCGCGTCCTGAAGGCAGTAGAAGGAGTGGGTGGAGTGAAGGTGGCGGCGGAAGGCGAAGGCCGCAACCGACGCGTGGTGTTCACCCCGGCGAAGCCCGCCCCGATGCCCAAGCGGAGCCTGCTGCCGGACGACGACGAGGACGACGTCGACGCCTGAGCAGGTGTGCCCGCTTCGGGGCCGCTGGCGGGCGCGAGAGGAGCGAATGGGTAAGTCGAAGGGTTTGAAGGACAAGCTGTACGGCGCGGCGGTGCTGAAGATGAGCTTCCGCCTGCGAGGGGACGAGGAGTCCCCGGCGTTCCGCTTCGTCTACCCGGGCGTGCTGCGCGACCTGGCGGTCGACGACGCCGAGGTGGAGAAGTACATCGAGGAGCACCGCGACGTCGTGGAGCGCGCCGCTCGCGGCTCCACTCCGCCGCAGGGCGTCCGGTAGGGACTCGAGGGTGGGAGTCATGCGTGCGCCCGTCCGCCGGTGCTCCCCTGCCCTCCATGACGTCTGACTCCGCCACCATCGTCGCCCTGGCCACCGCGCCCGCCGCGGGGGCCGTGGGCATCCTCCGGGTCTCCGGTCCGGCCGCGCTGGAGGTGGGACGGAGGCTCGCGCCCGGTGTCCCCGCGTCTCCCACTCCGCGCCATGCGTACCTGGCGTCGTTCGTGGACGCGGCGGGCGCGGTGCTGGATGAGGGCCTGTTCCTCTACTTCCAGGCGCCCCGGTCGTTCACGGGCGAGGACGTGGTGGAGCTGCAGGCGCATGGCAGTCCGCGACTGTTGCGGCTGCTGCTCGCGCGGGCGCTGGAAGATGAGCGCGTGCGTCCGGCGCTTCCCGGTGAATTCACCCGGCGCGCGTTCCTGAATGGCCGCATCGACCTGACCCGCGCGGAGGCGGTCGCGGACCTGGTGGCCGCGGATTCGGAGGCGGCAGTGCGCGCCGCGGCGGCCGGCCTGTCCGGTGCGTTGGCCGAGCGGATCCACGCGCTGGAGACGCCGCTGCGCGAGCTGCACGCGGACCTGGAAGGCGTCCTCAACTTCCCTGAAGAGGCGGAGGGCGCGGACGCGGAAGCTGGCCCTCGCGTCACCGCGTTGCGCTCCGCCGCGGAGGCGCTGCGCGCGGAGGTGGGCCGTGGACGGCTGGTGCGCCAGGGCGCTCGCGTGGCGCTGTACGGCCCGGTGAACGCGGGCAAGTCCACGCTGTTCAACCGGCTGGTGGGCGAGGCCCGCGCGTTGGTGGACGACGAGCCCGGCACCACCCGCGACGCGCTGGAGGCTCGCGTCGAATGGGACGGCCTGGGCGTCACCCTCTACGACACCGCTGGCCTGCGCGAGGCGCCCGGACGCGTGGAGGCCCTGGGCATCGCGCGCACGCGGGAGCTGCTCGCGGCCGTGGACCTGGCCGTGCTCGTGTTGCCTCCGGGGACTTCGCGGGACGAGGCCTCGTCGTGGACGCGCGAGGCTGGCGCCACGCCCGTGCTCTCCGTCACCGGCAAGTGCGACGTGATGCCGGGGGCTCGGGAGGAACACGGCTCCGCCGCCCTCCCCTCCCCTGCCCCGCCGCGCGTCAGCGGCCTCACGGGCGAAGGCGTGGAGGCGCTCCGGACCTCCGTGCTCACACGGCTGTGGGGCGGTGGCACTCCCTCCGCGGTGGCGCTCGTCTCAGAGCGTCACGCGGACGCCCTGCGTCGCACCGCCGAGGCGCTGGGCCGCGCCGAAGCGGCGTCACGCGTGTCCACCCTGGAGGTCCTCTCCGGCGAGGTGGGGCTCGCGCTGGAGGCCCTGGGCGAGGTGTCCGGAACCAGCGTTTCCGAAGCGCTTCTGGACACCCTTTTCCAGCGCTTCTGCATCGGGAAGTAGCGCCTTCGCGGGCGGCGGTCCGCATGTCAGACCCCTCCCTAGAATGCCTCGCGTTCACCGGCGCTCCCCGAGGCTTCATGACGGCACTTCAGCACCTTCAACCCACCTCCCACTCCCTGCTCTCGGCGCTTCCGTCGGGCTGGGTCGGGGAAATCCTCGATGGCGAGCTGGTGGCCTCGCCCCGCCTCTCCGTGGCGCCCGCTCGCGCGGCCTTCATGATGGGCGTGGAGCTGGGAGAGCGGCTGGATACGCGCCGTGGCGGCAATGGCCGCTGGTGTCTCCTGCGCGCGCCGGAGCTGCACCTGGGCGAGGACATCCTCGTGCCCGACCTGGCCGCGTGGCGCCGTGAGCGCGTGGCCGCCCCGCCGGAGCCCGGCGCCGCCTTCTTCACCCTGGTGCCGGATTGGGTCTGCGAGGTCCTCACCCCCGCCACCACCGCGCTGGACCGGGCCCGCAAGCTGCCCCTGTATGCGCGGGCCGGCGTGTCCTACGTCTGGCTGGTGGACCCCGTCGCGCGCACGCTGGAGGTCTACCAGCGCCTCAAGCGCGGCTGGCTCCTCACCGCGAGCCACGAGGACGACGCCCTGGTGCGCGCCGAGCCCTTTACTTCCGTCCCCCTGGAGCTCGGCTCGCTGTGGCTCCCCGACGCGCCGGAGGAGATGCCCCGGCTCGTCGCGGTGCCCTGAAGCCGCGGCTTCAGCTCGCGTGCTTGAGGCGCGCTTCGTCGGAGGCGCGCGACAGCCGCCGCACGGAGCGCAGCAGCAGATCCGGATCCACCGGCGCCGCCACGAAGCCTCGCGCATGCACGGCCTGCGCGCGGGGCAGGTCCCGCTCCGGCGCCTTGCCCGCCACCAGCACCTGCGCTCGCAGCCGCTGCGCCAGCACCTCCATCGCGGGCAGCGGCGCCACCACCACCTGCGCCTCGGTCGCGGCGCACACGTCCCCCGTGCTCGCCACCTTCACCGTGAAGCCCGCCCCGCTCAACACCTGCACC
Organism: Corallococcus sp. CA041A; assembly: GCF_003612075.1. Taxonomy (NCBI): domain Bacteria; kingdom Pseudomonadati; phylum Myxococcota; class Myxococcia; order Myxococcales; family Myxococcaceae; genus Corallococcus; species Corallococcus sp. CA041A. The sequence goes on along the minus strand of NZ_RAWF01000044.1, from coordinate 5,412 downwards.
AGGCCCGCCGCCGCGTCCGCGCCCCAGCCGTACACGAGCACCTGCTCGCGCTCCGTCACGCGCGGCTTCGGCACCGGTGCCCAGGGGAGCTCCAGCGGCGCCAGCATGGGCAGGTTCGCGCTGTCCGCCTGCCGCACGGGTTCGCGGACGGGCTCCGGCGCCAGCATGTCCGTCAGCTCCGCCAGGGACTGGCCCACCACCAGGGGCATGGACTCCTCCCACTCCGGCAGGGTGAAGCTCTCCATCCCGGGACGGCGCCGCGGCGTCGCCGGCTCACCCCGGTACAGCCGCCCGATGGCCCGACCCAGCGCCGCGTCCGTGGCCAGCCGGGGCACCACCCTCGCCTTGCCGGACACGCTCTTCACCACGTCCAGCGTGGCCAGGCTCGCCGGCGCGGCCAGGGCCACCACCAGCACCTCCCGGAGCCCCTGCCCTTCCAGCCGCAGCGGCACCACGCGGTGGGCCTCCGCCACCTTGCACGGAATCAGCCTCGCGAGCGACGCGTCCAGCGGGCAGGCGTCCAGGTCCACCGACTCCACGCCGGACTGGGCCGCCAGCGCGGACAGCACCGCCTCCGCCGTGCAGAAGCGCTGGTCCACCACCACCTGCCCCAACGCCACGCCCCACTTGCGCTGGTACGCCAGCGCCGACTGCAACTGCAATGCATCCACCACACCCCGCGCGAGCAGGATGTCCCCCAGGCGCTTCTTCATCTCGTTCTCCTCCGGCCCCCCTCCGTGCTCCGGCCGGGACGACCTGCCCACCACTCCTGCCCCTGTACGTCAGGAGGGTGTAAAATTACAGTTAAACCGTAGGAAGCGAGCTGCAGCCAGGTGCTGGTTGCCTGCTCGGACCCAGAAGGTGCCGTTCGGCCACGCCTTCCCGCGGTTTCTCCGTCCTTCAACGAACCCCGCCTCAATCCTTGAGGGGGGGACGACAAAGCGGACGTTCATTGGCAGACCCGAGGGTGGCCGGATGTCGCAGACGTTCCTAGCCTGTACGCATGGCTGACGCGTGCCTGAGAGAATTCGTGCGGATGCTCCGCGCGCGCCGTGCCGCTCCCGGGGGACTCGCGGGGGTGGACGCGCGGATGGCGGGGCTGCACCTGGAGCCCACCAGTCTCAAGCCCTACCTGCACTTCCTACCGGGCCGCTACACGCGCAACCTCGTCCACCGCGACGAGGGCATGGAGATCATCGTCAACTGCTGGTCCCCGGGCGTGGCCTCGCCCATCCATGACCATGACGGTCAGGAGTGCTGGTTCAGCATCCAGCGCGGCGAGTTCCTCCTGGAGAACTACCCGCTGCTGGAGGGCGGAACGCAGCCCGGCCTGGCGCGGCTGGGGGCGCCGGTGCGAGTGGGGCCGGTGGGCGCCGGGCACGTGGACTTCCGCGACCCGGGCGCCCCCATCCACCGCGTGAGCATCGCCGGCAACGCGCCGGGCATCACGCTGCACGTCTACGCCGGCCCGGTGGCCAGCTGTCTCGTGTTCGATCCGCGGCGCCACCGCTGCGCGTCGCACGCCCTGCGCTACCACAGCATCTTCGGGCGGCCGGTGCGGCCCAACGAAGGCCGCGTCCCGGTCCCCCTGCACGTCTGAGCTACCAGCGCACCTCCGGAAGCGGCGCGTACAGCATGCGCCCCTCCGCGCCCTGCCCGGTGAGGCCCAGCTTCGCGCCCACGCGGTACACGGCCCGCACCTGCTCCAGCACCTGGGACGACATGGCGGCGTGGCCGGTGGCCTCGTCATCGCTGTTGTCCGCCTCGTGCTTGCCCAGGAGCTCCGACAGCACCTGGCCCGTGGGCCGGGGGCGCGGGAAGACGACGATGCGGACCGGGGCGTCCTTCTCCAGCTTCGCGGCCTCGCGGGCCAACTCCAGCGCCTTCGGGTAGCCGCCGAGCGCGTCCACCAGCCCGCGCTCCAGCGCGTCCTCGCCCGTCCACACGCGCCCCTTCGCGACTGACTGGAGCTTCTCCAACGGCATGTTCCGCGCCTGGGCGGCGCGGCTGGTGAAGTCCAGGTAGATGGTGTCCAGCTCGGACTCCAGCTGCGCGCGCTGCTCGGGGGTGAACTCCTTGTCGGAGCTGGAGAAGGTGGCGTTCTTGCCGAAGGCGATGGTGTCGAAGTTCACGCCCAGCTTCGCCCACAGCTCCGACGTGACGAACTTGCCGTTGTACACGCCGATGCTCCCCGTCAGCGTGCCCGGCTGGGCGACGATTTTATCCCCGGCCATGGCCACGAAGTAGCCGCCGCTGGCCGCGTACGTCCCCATGGAGACGATGACGGGCTTGCCCGCCTCGCGCGCGCGCTGCACCTCCCGGCGGATGGTGTCGCTGGCGGAGTAGCTGCCGCCCGGGCTGTCCACGCGGAAGAGGATGGCCTTCACGGATGGGTCCTCCACCGCCTTGCGGAAGGCCGCCGCCACCGTGTCGCCGCCCATCACCTGGCCGCCGGAGAGCGGGTTGGACTGGCTCTTGCCGCGCAGCACCTCACCCACGCCGTAGATGAGCGCGATGGTGGTGCCCGTCTGGTGCGGCCGGCCCGCGCGCTCCAGGTACTTGTCCACGTAGAGGAACTCCGCGCCGTCTCCGGCCTGCTTCTTCAGCTCGTCGTGGATCTCGTCGCGGTAGCGCAGCCCGTCCACCAGCTTCGCGTCCACGGCCGCCTGGCCCATGAAGGGCGCGCGGTCGATGAGCGCGCGCACCTCGTCCTCGGTCAGCTTGCGGCCCTCGGCCACGCCCTTCACCACCTGCTGGAAGAGGCCGCCGCCAAAGGCCTCCGTGGCCTCGCGCTGGTGGGGGCCGTAGGACTCGTCGGTGAAGGTGTTGACGGCGTTCTTGAACTCGGCGCGCTTGCCGAACTCCGGCTTCACGCCGAGCTTCGCGAAGGCGTCGCGCGCGAAGGGCGTCTCCATCACCAGGCCGGTGAGCCCCACGTCGCCGGAGGGCTGGATGTAGACGGCGTCGAAGGCGCTCGCGAGGTAGTAGGCGCCCGTGCCGTTGCCCGCCTCACCGAAGCCGTCCGCGTAGGCCACCGCCCGCTTGCCCGACGCGCGGAAGGCCTTCACCGCGTCCCGCAGCTCCTGCACCTGCGCCGAGCTGCCCGGCTGCCCGATTCGCACCACCAGCGACTTCACCCGGGGGTCCGTGGCGCCCTTCTCCAGGCCCTCCACCACGTCCCGGAGTGACGTGGGTTCCTCGCCGAAGGCGCCCGCCAGGGACGTGTCCAGCGTGTACTCCGGCAGCGGCTGCTGCAGGTCCAGCTCCAGCACCAGGTTGGACGGCACGCCTGGCTTGCTCGATGCCGCGAGCATCAACAGCCCCACCACACCCACCACGAAGAGGATGGACAGCGCTCCAATGAAGGCCAGCGCGCCAATGAAGAAGCGTTTCATCCGGAAGGACTCCTGGTGCCCAAGTACCCGAGGGGCGTTCCCCCATCTGGCGGCCTACCATCAACGCGCGCGTCCGACGACGCTTGCGTGCGATGCATTGATGGACGGCGGACGGGGAGCCAGGGCCCGCCCCTCCTGGTGGCCCGGGGGCGGGCCAGCATCCGGCCCCGGGCGAGGGCCGCCGCGGTGCACACCGTCCCTCTTGGAGCCAGGGGAACCAGGGGGCATCCGGCCCCGGGAGGCACGGGATGCAGAAGCGACGGTTGGGCAATTCCGACATGGACCTCACGGCGCTGGGGTTCGGCGCGTGGGCCATTGGAGGGGGCGGCTGGGCGTTCGCCTGGGGCACGCAGGACGACGCGCAGTCCATTGAAGCCATCCAGCGCGCGCTGGATTCAGGCATCAACTGGATTGATACGGCGGCGGTGTATGGGCTGGGGCACTCCGAGGACGTGGTGGCCCGGGCGCTGAAGGGCCGGGACAAGAGCCCGTATGTCTTCACCAAGTGCGGGATGGTCTGGGATGACGAGGGCAAGGTCAGCCGCAGGTTGAAGCCGGACTCGGTGCGCAAGGAGTGTGAGGCGTCGCTGCGCCGGCTGAAGGTGGATGCCATTGATTTGTATCAGGTGCACTGGCCGGTGGATGACGAGGCGGAGCTTGAAGAGGGATGGACGGCGCTTGCGGAGCTGCAACGGCAGGGCAAGGTGCGCTGGTTGGGCGTGTCCAACTTCAATGTCTCGCAGCTGGAGCGGGTGCGGCGCATTGCTCCGGTCACGTCGTTGCAGCCGCGGTACTCGCTCATCCATCAGGACATCGAGGACGAACTGCTGCCCTACTGCCAGAAACAGGGCATCGGGGTGATTGTGTATTCACCCATGGCGTCCGGCCTGCTGACAGGGGCGATGACACGCGAGCGCATCCTGGCGATGCCAGATGACGACTGGCGCCGCGGCAGCGCGGACTTCCAGGAGCCGAAGTTGTCGCATCACCTGTCGCTGGTGGAGCGCATGCGTGAAGTGGGCGCGAGGCATGGGCGTTCTCCAGCGGAGGTGGCCCTTGCCTGGACGTTGCGGGATCCGGCCGTCACCGCCGCCATCGTGGGGGCGCGCAGCGCGAAGCAGGTGGAGGGTTTCATCCACGCGGGGGACTTCCGGCTGACGTCCGAGGAGGTCCGCGAGGTGGAGGAGGTCCTGGGGGCCGGCTCCGCGATGGCGCCTGGCGGCATCTACGCCTGAGTGAGGAGGCGCATGGAGGGCTCAGTTCTCCCCTGGGCCGTCCATGCGCACTTCCAGGACGTCGATGCGCTTGCGGTCCGTGGTCTGGGCATCCGCGAGGTGATTCAGCATCCGACCCATTTGACCGAACATCTTCGTCTGGGTGCGTTTGACGCCATCTACCTCCCTCGCCAGCTCAGAGACGTGCGTGGTGAGCTCCCCCATGTTGTCGCGGAACCCATCCACCTCCTGCGAGAAGGCGCGGACCTGATCCGCGAAGATCCGGGTCTTCCTGTAGACGACCCGGCACTTCATGCGGAGCACCCGCAGCGCCTTCTGGGTTCGCGCGTACTGCACCTCCGACTCCTCCTGCATCTCGCGGAACTCCTGCAGCATCTGCAGCATCAGGTCCCCGCCCATCGCCTTCGCCATTCCGTACCCTCCCTGGTGACGCGCGAGTCTCCTACCAACCCATCCTGACATCGGATCCGCGCCAGGATACATGACGACCTGTGAGGTTGGAAGCGCGGGACAGGACCTGGGACGGTCCACGGGTGTCCCTGGGTGGACGCCTGCCGGGTGGGCCTGGGTTTCTCGGGATGGGAGGACCCGGTGGAGCGGTTAGAAGTCCCGTGCCTACTCCTTCGCACCCTGAGGACCGCATGACGCGTCGTACACCGCTCGCCCTGCTGGCTGTCCTGCTCGTGGCGGCCCCGCCCGTGTGGGCCCGGGCCCCGGCTCCCCTTCCGAAACCCGCTGCCTCCTCGACCGCGCGCGCCCAGACGAAGCCGGCCGCCCTGACC
>NZ_RAWF01000449.1:0-3932 GCF_003612075.1 Corallococcus sp. CA041A | reverse complement strand
GGGCGGCGGGGTTCACGGACGCGGCCGGGCGGCGCTCGGGGGCCCGGAAGCCCAGGCCCACGGACGGCAGGAAGGTCATCCCGCCCAGGTCCCGCTTCTGCCCGAAGACGTGGGGGTTGCAGAAGACGTAGCCCCCGGTGAGCTCCGCGTAGAAGTGCACGTACTTGTAGCCGACCGCGAAGCCCACCGTGGAGCCCACGAAGTGGCTGTTCACCACGGACGGCAGGCTCGCGTCGAAGCCCGTCACCGGCTTGCCCTGCTGGGAGAAGTCCACCAGTTGGGCGTCCAACCGGGTGTGGCTGAAGACGTACTTGGGGGCGCCGTAGAGCTTGAACACGTCGCCGTACTCGGCGCTCAGGTACAGCGGCACCTCCACGTCGGTCCGGCTGAAGTCCCCCAGCTGGACGACCTCCAGGACGTCCATCACCGCCCCGGAGAACAGGTACTTGGACACCCCCAGTCCCAGCGCCAGGTCATAGGAGCGGCGAGGCCCCGGCCCGCCGTGGGCCAGGCGCACCTTGCCGTCGAAGCGCAGCGCGTTGCCGTTGTAACGCCCTCCCACGTCGAAGCCGTCCAGCAGCCCCACCCGCACCATCAGCTCCGGGTTCACCCCCGGCGGGGCCACCGCCAGGGCCAGGCCCGCCGTCAGCAGGCGCTGCTGGTCCTCCTCCGTGAGGTTGTAGGGCCGGTCCTCCTCGATGGCCCGCTTCGCCTCGAGCCCCTGGTCGATGCCCACGTCCACCACCGACGCCAGCGTCCCCACCGGGACGAACACGCCCATGCTGCCCGTCACCTGGACCTGCCCGGGAGAGAGCGTCTTCGCGGTCTGCATGGTGGACAACGGGGTCGCGCACCCGGCGGAGAGCCCAGCGAGCCCCAGCAGGAGCAGAACGGGAAGGTTTCTCATGGGGTTGCAGGTTAAGCCCATTTCCAGCGCGAACGCTTCAATCCGGGCGGTCACGTGGTAAGGGGGCATCGTGCGAATCAAGCAAAAACCCGAGGACTTCTCCGTGAAGGAGTCCTACCGCTTCGACGAAGTCGCCAGCGGAAAGCATCGCGTCTACCTGATGGACAAGCAGAAGCTGTCCACCTTTGACGCAGTCAACCGAATCCGTGACGCGTTCGGCCTCAAGCCCGGCGCCATCAGCTATTGCGGCCTGAAGGACAAGCAGGGCCGCACCGAGCAGATCATCGCCGTGGACAGCGCTGACGTGGACATGCAGGAGCCCGATCTGCGCCTGAAGTTCCTGGGCCGGACGGACAAGCCGCTGTCCGCGAGGAACATCACCTCCAACCGCTTCTCCGTCACCGTGCGTGCCCTCACGCGTGACTCGCTTGCGCCGCTGAACCTGGCCGCCGCGGAGGTAAACCGGCTGGGCGTGGTGAACTACTTCGACAGCCAGCGCTTCGGCGCGCTCAAGCACGGCCAGGGCTTCATCGCCAAGGACCTCATCCGGGGCGACTTCGAGGCCGCGCTGCACAACTACTTCGCCCGCCCCTCGGACCTGGACCGCACCGAGGACGCCAAGGTGAAGGGCTTCTGGCGCGACAACTGGGGCAAGTGGGACGCGCGCGTGCCCTTCGAGGGCGCGAAGAAGTACCACCGCATCCTGCGCTCCCTGCGTGAACACCCGGGCGACTGGCTCCGCGCGTTCCTGCAGATCGACTCGGACTACCGGGCGATGATCCTCTTCGAATACCAGAGCTTCCTCTGGAACGAGGGCGTCCGCCGCTACCTCCAGCTGATGCTGCCGCGCGAAGCCATGTTCCCCATGCGCTACCAGGCCGGCACGCTGCTGCACTTCCGGGACGCGACCCCGGACGTGCTGCACACGCTGCGCGAGAAGACCTTCCCGCTCGTGGGGCCGGACTCCACCTTCGAGGATCCGAAGGTGGCGGAGGCCATGGCGTGGGTGCTGGGCAAGGAGAAGCTCAAGCTCCCCGACCTGCGCATCAAGGGCGCGGAGCGGATGCTCTACTTCAAGGGTGAGGAGCGCCCGCTGGTGATGTTCCCGCACAAGCTCGTCGTGGGCCGCACGCAGAACGACGACGTGAACCGCGGCGACATCAAGGTCAACGTGGCCTTCACGCTGCCCCCGGGCGCGTACGCCACGCTGGTCATCAAGCGCCTGTTCCACTTCGAGTACACGGAGGACTCGAAGGAGGACATCCGCACCTCGCAGCGCCCGCGGCTCGTCACCACCGAGCGCGACGAGGTCCGGGTGGAAGAGGCCCGGAGTGTCGCGCGTGCCTCGGAAGGACCTTCCCGCCACCGCACCCTGGCGGACCGGGCCACCCCGCGCACCACGCGTCCGGCCACGTCCGAGCGTCCGGCCACGTCCGAGCGCCCCGCCCGTCCGGGCACCTCCCGTCGCGACGACCGGGCCGCACCGCCCGCGAAGGACGCCCGTCCCCCCAGCCGCATCGGCCGTCCTGCCCGCAAGCCCCGCGAGGAGCTGCCGGACCTGGATGAGGTCAAAGCCGCCCCCTCGCCTGCTCCCGAGCCGGAGATTCCGTTGGGCTTCCGGGCGAAGCAGAAGCAGCGCAAGCAGGTGAAGGCCGAAAGCCGGGCGGAAAAGGCCGAAAAGCAGCGCCTTGCCGCCGCCAAGTCCGCGAAAAAACAGAAGCGGAAGTGATGATCGAGGGCGGCGCAATGGCCTTTGGCCGCGCCCGTAGTCCAGGGTGTGAACGCTCTTGCCCTCGACTCGCTCCCCATGGCCATCGGAATGCTGATGGCTGAGGACGCCGCCCCGCTCCCCTGGAAGGCGGACGTGCAGGCCGCCCGCAAGGGGGACCCGTCCGCTTTCGAAGCGCTCGTTCGCAGCGTGCAGCGCCCGGTGTACGGCCTGGCGCTGCGCCTCTTGCAGAGCGACGCGGAGGCCGCCGAGGTCGCGCAGGAGGCCCTTCTCCGCGCGTACCAGAACCTCCACCGGTACGACGACTCGCGCCCGTTCGATCTCTGGGTGCTCGCCATCACCCGCAACCTCTGCCTGGACCTGCTCCGCCGCCGCACCAAGGTGCGCACGGAGGAGCTGGAGCCCATGAAGGAGGTGCTCCCCAGCAACGACGTGTCCCAGGAGGACGGGGCCATCGCGCGCGAGGAGCGGCAGTCACTGGAGGCCGCCATGGAGACGCTCTCCGTGGACGACCGTGAAGTGCTGGCCCTCTATTACGTCCAGAAGCGCACCACGAAGGAGATCGCGCAGATCATGGGCTGCGCGCCCGGGACCATCATGGCCCGCCTGTTCCGAGCCCGTGAAAAGCTGCGCAAGAAGATGGCGCCCGCCGAGGAGGAGACGCGATGAGCCCCACCCCCTGCCCTGATCTGGAGGTCCTCTTCGCGGAGCTGGAGGCCGGTGAGGGTCCCGCCCTGGATCACGCCGCGGAGTGCGAGGCGTGCGCGGCCCTGATGGAGGACCACCGCCTGCTGGAGAACGACTTGTTCCGGCTGGCGGATCCGCTCCCGCCCCCGTCGCTGGTCGTGAACGTGATGGCCCGCGTCGCGGAGAGCCCCGTGCCCCAGCGCCGCGAGGTGTGGACGGGCCTGGCCATCCTGCTCACGTCCCTGGGCGTGGGTCTGGGCTTCCTGTTCACCAATGACAGGGCGCTCGGCCGCATGGGCACCGCGTTCGCGTCCAGCGTGCGTGACAGCCGTGCGTTCGTGGAAGGCCTGTTCAGCGGTGCGCACGCCCTGTGGAGCACCGCGGGGCTGGCGGTGGCCTGCATCGTCGCCTTCGTCGTGTTCACGTCGCTGTTCGGCCTGAAGCGCCTGGCCGGCTCCCCTCCTCCGTCCCTCTCCGAAGCCTGAGCGTGACCATGAAGATCCTCCCCCGCCTGTTGCTTCCGACCCTCCTCCTCGGCGCCCCCGTGGCGCTCGCGGAAGGCGCCCTGAGGCTTATCAAGGCTTGGCCCGTCCTCTGGTTGCAGAGCTT
>NZ_RAWF01000448.1:0-3944 GCF_003612075.1 Corallococcus sp. CA041A | reverse complement strand
GTGTTATGGAAGAGGGGTGCAGAAGATCGGCTACCTGATTCCCGAGTTCCCCGGCCAGACCCACATCTTCTTCTGGCGCGAGCTGCAGGCGCTGCCGGGGAAGGGCGTGTCACCGGAGCTGGTGTCCACCCGTCCGCCGCCCGCGCGCATCATCAGCCACAGCTGGGCGCGCGAGGCCATGACGCGCACGGAGTACCTGGCCCCGCCGCCCCCGCTGGGCGTGCTGCGTGCCGCGCTGGAGATTGCCCGGGCCATGCCCACGGGCTGGGCGCGGGTGCTGGCCTCCATCGCGAGGGCGGAGGGCCTGGACGCGAAGGGTCGCGCGCAGCTGGTGGCGTTCGCGGTGATGGGCGGCCGGCTGGCGTCGCTGGCGCGCGAGCGCGGCTGGACGCACGTGCACGTGCACTCCTGCGCCAACGCGGCGCACGTGGCCATGTTCGCGCACCTGTTGTCCGGGCTCACGTACAGCATGACGCTGCACGGGCCGCTGGACGACTACGGGCCGAACCAGCGGGAGAAGTGGCGGCACGCGAAGTTCGCCTTCGTCATCACCAAGAAGCTGCTGGGTGAAGTGCGCCAGGAGCTGGCGGGGAGCCTGCCGGACCGCATCGAGCTGGCGCCCATGGGCGTGGAGCTGTCGCGCTTCCAGCGCTCGGTGGCCTACGAGCCGTGGTCCGGTGAAGGCCCGCTGCGGCTGTTCGCGTGTGGCCGGCTGAACCCGTGCAAGGGGCACGCGGACCTCATCGACGCGGTGGGGATGCTGCGCAAGAAGGGCATCGACGCGCGGCTGTCCATCGCGGGCGAGGACGAGGCGGGCGGCACCACGTACCGCAAGGTGCTGGAGGCGAAGCTCGCGCAGGACGGCCTCACGGACGCGGTGACGCTGCTGGGCGCGGTGAGCGAGGACGTGGTGAAGGACGGCATCCAGCGCTCGCACCTGTTCGCGCTGGCGAGCCTCCAGGAGCCGCTGGGCGTGGCCATCATGGAGGCCATGGCCATGCGCGCGCCGGTGGTGGTGACGGGCGCGGGCGGCGTGAAGGAGCTGGTGGACGACGGCGTGGACGGCGTGCTGGTGCCGCCGCAGGCGCCCGCCGTGCTGGCGGAGAAGTTGGAGAAGCTGGCGCGGGACCCGGCCGAAGCGGTGCGGCTGGGCGAGGCCGGCCGCCGCAAGGTGGAGGAGCAGTTCAGCAGCGAGCGCAGCGCGGACATGCTGGCGCGGATGCTGGCGTAGCCGGCTTCAGCGCACGGCCTTCCAGAAGAACAGGGCGGTGGCGCGCTTGTTCCGCTTGTCGCCCTGCCCGAAGTACGCGGTCGCCGAGTGTACGAAGTCGGCTCGGTAGACGATGAGGCGGTTGAAGACGTTCTCCACCTCCATGTCCTGCGCCCAGGCGTTGGCGGGCAGCTTCGTCACGCCGAAGGCCTGGGTGAGGTTGACGCAGCCGGGAGGGCAGGTGTTGCCGCCCAGGCCGCCGCCGGGCATGCGCAGCCGGTAGAAGGACGTGCCCACGTGCCTCACGGGCGGCTTCGGGTGCAGGTAGATGACGCCCGCGAAGTCGCACAGCGCCAGCGAGTCCACGTGCGGCTTCGCGGTGGACTCCTTCTCCCCTACGAGCTGCACGTGGTTGTGGGACAGCGCGCCCTGGGACGGGGCCTCCTGCTTGAGGGCGCGCACGCCGGCCTGTTCGCGGATCCACTGCTCGATGGGGGCCAGCTCCGCGGGCGTGAGCGCATGGGGGGCGCGGATGCCGGGCCAGATTTCAGGCCGCCACGGGGCGCCCATCGTCCAGTCCTCGCGGGCCAGGTTGCGCTCGTAGACCTCCAGCGCGTTGGGCAGGGCGTTGTCCTTGATCCAGTAGTCCCGTCCCAGCTTCGGCTTCCGATAGGGAAGCACGTCGCGGACGGCCGACTCCGGGCGCCGTTGTTCGAGCATGAGCGATTGCCGCCTTCCTGCTCACGCGGTCAGCAAGAACCCTGCCGTGTTTCACGTGTGTTTCATGCCTCGAGCCGGGGCTTTCTGCCCCATCCGACCAGGGGGCTCGCCACACCGGGGCGTTTTGCCCCAGGGTCAATCACCCTGGAGGGCCGTCGTCGTGAGTCTTCGCCCGGGATGACGACTGCTGATCATCCCGGCGCGCTTCTGTCGGGAACCCATGTGCACCTGCCCTGGATGGACATCCAAAAGACAGACACTGGATGCATTCGGGGCGTTGGAGGCGGAAATGGCCGGGTGGGATAGGGTTTCCAGACACTCTGGGTAATCCCCGCAAAGAATGCCATGTCCGTATTGGAAGGTTTTGTCATCATGGTCCCGCGCGGAAACGGAGCTCGGGGGGCACTTCCATGGCTGACAAAGAGATGCAGACGTTCGCGGAGCTGGTCATCCAATTCCGTTCAGGGCTCTTGAAGCACGCCCAGCGCATCCTGGGGAATGCGGCGGACGCGGAGGACCTGGTGCAGCACGCGCTGGACGAGGCGTGGAAGGAGCGGCTGCACCTGCAGGGGCCGGAGGCCTTCCGAGCGTGGACGGGGCGGGTCATCAACACGCGGGCCATCAGCCTGTTGCGCCACCACCGCGCGGAGCAGCGCAAGGCGGTGAACGCGGGCTGGGTGACGGTGCTGGCGGACGACCCTGAGGAGGCCGAGGGCTGCGAGCTCTGGACCTTCATCCAGGAGAAGGACCTGCGCGAAGCGGTGGAGCGTCTCCCGCCGCAGCAGCGGGAGGTCTTCCACCTGCGAGCGCAGGGGCGCTCCTACGTGAGCATCGGAGCCCAGGTGGGCCGCTCCACGGGCACGGTGGGCTGGTGGCTCCACCAGGTGCGCGAACAGCTGCGCGAGCGGCTCCAGCCCATCGCGGAGGAGCGCCGGCTCTCCGTGGGCACGTGGCACTGAGGTCTCAGGTGTTGGCCGCCCGCGCGGCCAGCAGCGCTGGTCCCACGGCCTTCTCCTCCGGGAGGGGCAGGGGCGTGGCCTCCGCGCGCAGCAGCGGCAGTCCGTGCGGCTGGGCCTGGAGGTAGGCCACCAGCTTCTCGCGCACCAGGCAGCGCAGGTCGAACGCCTTGCCGGAGTCCGCGGCGCTCACCAGGGCGCGCAGCTTCATGGTGCGCTCGCTCAGGTCCGTCACCTGGAGCCCCTGCACCTTGCCGTCCCACAGCCCCTTGGACTCCTGCTCCAGGATGCGCTTGAGCTCCGCGCGCACCGCCGGCACGTCCGTGCGGAAGTCCACGTACAGCTCCGCCGTGCCCAGGATCTCCGGCGACACCTTGCTCCAGTTCTGGAACGGCTTCTCCAGGAACTGGGTGATGGGGATGACCAGCCGGCGCAGGTCCCACACCTTCACGACCACGTAGGTGAGGGTGATCTCCTCGATCCACCCCCACTCGTTCTCGATGATGACCGTGTCGCCAATGCGCATGGGCTGCGTGATGGACAGCTGGATGCCCGCGAACAGCGTGGACAGGGACTTCTGCGCGGCCAGACCAATGGCCAGGCCCGCGATGCCCGCGGACGCCAGCAGCGACACGCCCACGTTGCGCACCGCCTCGAACTGGAGGAGCAGCAGCGACGCGGCCACCAGCACCACAGCCACCTCCACCACGCGCCGCAGGATGGCCAGCTGCGTGCGCAGGCCACGCACCCTCGCCACGTCCGTGCCCTCCGGTGACTTCGCGACCTTGTCCTCCAGGAAGCGCGCGGCCCGGGTGAGGAAGCGCAGCACGAACAGCGCCACCGCCACGATGACCACCGAGCGCGCCGCCAGGTCCACCGTCTCCTGCGCCGGAGGAGGCAGCTTGAGGAACCGCGCCCCCGCCGCCACCAGCATGCCCGCCAGCACGAAGCGGATGCTCCCCTTGCCCGCGGCGAGCATTTCGTCATCCCAGCCGGACTTCGTCAGCCCGGCGGCGCGAGCGCCCACCCGCAGCGTCACCGCCTCGCCCAGCCGCCCC
>NZ_RAWF01000447.1:0-3947 GCF_003612075.1 Corallococcus sp. CA041A | reverse complement strand
GCCCTCCCGCGCCACCCGGGTGTTCTTCATCGCGCTGGCGCTGGTGCTTGACTCCGGCTGCCGCGACCCGGCGCCCCCGGCGGGCATCACGGTGCTGTTGGAGGCCCCACCGGACAGCCTGGACGATCGCTTCGCCCTCACGGCCCATGGACAGCGGCTGGCGCAGCTCGTCAGCCCGGGGCTCCTCACCTTCGATGACGCGAGCCGGCCCGTGCCCCAGCTGGCGGAGTCCTTCCGGGAGGTCTCGCCCACGGTGATGGAGTTCGTCCTCCGTCCGGGGCTGACCTTCCACGACGGGAGCGCCCTCACCGCCGAGGACGTGAAGGCCACCTTCGACGCCCTGCGAGACCCGAAGCTGGGCAGCCCCAAGCGCGAACGGTACGAGCCGGTGGAGCGCGTGGAGGTGGTGGACGCCCGCACGGTGCGCTTCCACTTGAAGCGACCCTATGCGCCGCTGCTCGCGGAGCTGTCCGCGGCCATCCTGCCCGCGGAGCGCGTGGGGCCCGGAGGCATCGAGGCGCAGGGAACGCACCCGGTGGGCGCGGGGCCCTTCCGGTTCGAGTCGTGGCCGGACGAGGAGCACCTGACGCTGGTCCCCTTCGAGGGCTGGCATGGGGGGAAGCCCGCGGTGTCGAGGCTGACGTTCCGGGTGGTGCGGGACGAGACGACGCGGGTGCTGGAGCTGCTCAAGGGCCGCGCGGACCTGGTGGTGAACGGCGTGTCCCCGGCGGTGCTGCCAGCGCTGCGAAAGTCGCCCCACCTGCGAGTGGTGACGAAGCCAGGCACGGGCTTCACCTACCTGGGCATCAACCTGCGCGAGGGGCCGCTCGCGGACGTGCGCGTGCGACAGGCGCTGTGTCACCTCATCGACGTGCGCCCGTTGGTGGAGCACAAGCTGCACGGGCTGGCGGAGCCCGCGTCCAGCATGCTGCCGCGCGAGCACTGGGCCTTCACGGAGACACCGGGATGCGGCTACGCGCCGGAGAAGGCGGCCCGGCTGCTGGACGCTGCGGGGTACCCGGATCCGGACGGGCCCGGGGGACAGCCGCGACTGTCCTTCACCTTCAAGACGAGCACGGACCGCTTCCGGCGCGCGGTGGCGTTGGTGCTCAAGGAGCAGCTGGCGAAGGGAGGTATCGCGGTGGAGGTGCGGGCGCTGGAGTTCGGAACGTTCTTCGAGGACGTGCGCCGGGGGCGCTTCGAGCTGTTCACGTTGAAGTGGGCCGCCGTGATGGAGCCGGACCTGCTCCGGGGCGCGTTCCATTCCGCGAACATCCCCGGCCCTGAGAACCACTGGGGCGGGTTCAACCGTGGAGCCCTGAAGGACCCGAAGCTGGACCGCGTGCTGGACGCGGCGACGCAGGCGTCTCGGGAGGAACGGAAGACGTTGTACGCGGAGGCACAGCGGGAGCTGGACGCGGACATGCCCGTCATCCCGCTGTGGCATGAGGCCAGTGTCGCGGTGGTGTCCTCGCGGCTCGCGGACTTCGAGCCCAGCGCGCATGGACTGCTGCTGCCGCTGGCGAAGGCGCGGGAAGTGACGCCCGAGCGTGGGGGCACGCCGTGACCCGGAGGCTCGTGTCCGCGGTCATCGCGATGGTGGGGGCGCTGCTGCTCGTGTCGCTGTTCCTGCACCTCGTGCCTGGGGACCCGGTGGACGTGATGCTGGGGGAGCAGGCGACGCAGGTGGACCGCGCGGCGTTGCGGCAGGCCGTGGGGTTGGACCTGCCGTGGTACGCGCAGCTCTGGACGTTCGCTCGAGACCTGGCCACCGGGGAGCTGCGCACGTCGCTGCCTCCGTTCCAGCGCAAGGTGCTTCCTGCCCTGGGCGCGGCGCTGCCGTACACGCTGCTGCTCACGGTGTCGGCGATGGCCGTGTCCCTGGTGTTGGCGCTGCCTCTGGGCGTGATGGCGGCGGCGCGACGAGGGACGCCCGTGGACGCGGCGGCGATGGGCGTGTCCGTGGCGGGTGTCGCCCTGCCCCGCTTCTGGTTGGGGCCGGTGCTCATCATCCTGTTCGCGCTGAAGCTGGACTGGCTGCCCGTGTCGGGCGCGGAGTCATGGCGGCACCTGGTGCTACCCGCGTTCACGCTGGGCACCGCGCTGGCCGCGTTCCTGGCACGGATGACGCGCGCGACGATGCTCGAAGCGCTGCGTGAGGACTACGTCACGGTGGCCCGGGCCAAGGGCCTGTCGCCTCGCGTGGTGCTGTGGAAGCACGCGTTCCGCAACGCGCTGCTGCCACTGGTGACCGTGCTGGGCCTGGAGTTCGGCGCGCTGCTGGGCGGCGCCATCGTGACGGAGAAGGTGTTCGCGTGGCCGGGCATGGGCACGCTGCTGCTCACCGCCATCGAGAAGCGCGACTACAACACCGTGCGCGCCACGGTGCTCCTCTTCACGTTCTGCTACGTCGCGGTCAACACGCTCACCGACCTCGCGTATTCGTGGGTCGACCCGCGCGTGCGGAGGCGCTCATGAGCGCGGCCCATCGCTTCCGGCTGCACTCGTGGGGGGCTCGGTTCGGGCTGGCCGTGGCGTGCGTCTGGGTGTTCACCGCGCTGTTCGCGCCGTGGCTCAGCCCGCATGCGCCGGACGCCATCGACCTCACTCGCGAGCTGCTGCCCCCGACGCCCGGTCACCTGCTGGGCACGGGAGAGAACGGCATCGATGTGCTCACCCACGTGCTGTACGGCGCGCGCGTATCGCTGGAGGTGTCCTTCTTCGCCGTGGTGCTGTCCGCCGCGGTGGGCATCACGCTGGGCGGCATCGCGGGCTATGCGGGCGGGCTCGTGGACGAAGCGCTGATGCGGCTGGTGGACGTGCTGCTCGCGTTCCCGGGCATCCTGCTTGCGCTGTTCATCACCGCGGTGCTGGGCCCCAGCCTTGCCAACGTGGTGTTCGCCCTGTCGTTCACTGGATGGACGGGCTACGCGCGGCTGACGCGCGGGCAGGTGCTCACCCTGCGCGAGCGCGACTACGTGCAGGCTGCTCGGGCGCTGGGCAGTGGGCCGGGCCGCATCCTCGTGCGGCACATCCTGCCCAATGCGGCGGGGCCACTGCTCGTGCTGGCGACGTTCGCACTGCCGGGCGCCATCGTCGCGGAGGCGTCCCTGAGTTTCCTGGGGCTGGGCGTCCCGCCGGGCACGCCGTCATGGGGCGCGCTGGTGGACCAGGGGACGCAGTACCTGCTGGTGGCGCCGCACGTGGCCCTCTTCCCCGGCATCGCGCTGGCGATCACCGTGCTGGGCTTCAACCTGCTGGGCGATGCGCTGCGCGACGCGATGGATCCGCGTCGCGAAGGACGCTGACTTGAAGGCCTCGCGCGTCCCTGGCAGGAAGCAGGAACGCAAGGGAGTCAATCCATGAAGGCCGTGGTGCAGCGGGTCCTGGAAGCGTCGGTGACGGTGGACGGACAGCGTGTGAGCGAGATGGGCCCGGGCCTGCTCGTGCTGCTGGGCGTGGGCAAGGGCGACACCGACGCGGACATGGCGTGGATGGTGGAGAAGCTGGCCATGCTGCGCATCTTCGAGGACTCCGACGGCAAGATGAACCTGTCGCTGGAGGACACCTCCAAGCACCTCATCGTCGTCAGCCAGTTCACGCTCTACGGCGACGCGCGCAAGGGCCGCCGGCCCAGCTTCATCGACGCGATGGAGCCTGTCGCCGCCAAGGCCCTCTACGAGCGCACCTGCGAAGCGCTGCGCCAGCGAGGCCTCACCGTGGGCACCGGCATCTTCGCCGCGGACATGAAGGTCGCGCTCGTCAACGACGGGCCCGTCACCATCCTGCTGGAGAGCCCTCCGAAGGCCGCGGCTCCTGCCTAAGTAGGTCGCCAGAAGTTCCGAGACAAATCCGGGTCGCATGCGCAGTTTCTGGAGCATGCGACCGGCAAGGAGCCCTGCCGAGCTGGGGCTGACAGCATACGACATGCGGAAGCTGGAGCGGGC
>NZ_RAWF01000446.1:0-3980 GCF_003612075.1 Corallococcus sp. CA041A | reverse complement strand
GCGCACGCCCTACGTCAGCTTCGCCATCATCGCGGGCGCGGTGGGGATGTTCGTCCTCAGTCGCTCCCTGGGCCGGCCGCTGATCATCGACGGGACGAACTACGGCATCGTGGGGCCGCTGGCGCTCTACGGGCCGTGGGTCCAGGCGGGCGAGTACTGGCGCCTGCTCGGCATGGTGTTCGAGCACGGCGGCGCGATGCACCTGCTCTTCAACATGCTCGCCGTCTATTCGCTGGGCGCGTCGCTGGAGCGCGGCATCGGAAGCCTGAGGTTCCTGGGGCTGTCGCTCGTCACCGCGCTGGGCGGCTCCGCGTTCGCGCTCTTCTTCAACTTCGACATCGTGACGGTGGGCGCGTCAGGAATGATCCTCGGCTGGGGCGGCGCGATGCTGCCCATCCTCAACCAGCAGGGCCGCAGGGATCACATGTTCTGGCTCGTGCAGGTGGCGGTCATCAGCCTGCTGCCCGGGGTGAGTTGGGCGGGGCACCTGGGCGGCTTCATCTTCGGCCTGCCGTGCGGCATGGCGCTGCGCATGGGCCCGAAGGTCTACTCGCGCGCCATCCCCGTCCTGCTGTTCATCGCCGCGGCGCTGGCCGTGGTCGCCGCCCATCCCGGGCGCCTTGGAGGCCTTTGACGATGGCTGAACCCACCGTGCGCAGCGTCTGCGTCTTCTGTGGCTCGCGATCCGGCGTGCGCGCCGAGTACCGCGAGGCCGCTTCCAGGATGGGGGCCGCGCTGGCGAAGCGGGGCCTGACGCTCGTCTACGGCGGCGCCAGCGTGGGGCTGATGGGCGCGGTGGCGGACGCGGTCATCGCCAACGGCGGCAAGACCGTGGGCGTGCTCCCCCACTTCATGGACGCGAAGGAGCTGGCCCACCCGCGGCTGACGGAGCTGCACCGGGTGGACTCCATGCACTCGCGCAAGGCGATGATGGCCGAGCGCTCGGACGCCTTCGTCGCCCTGCCCGGCGGCTTCGGCACGCTGGACGAGCTCTTCGAAATCGTCACCTGGGCGCAGCTGGGCCTGCACCGGAAGCCCATGGGCCTGCTGGACGTGGACGGCTTCTTCCAGCCGCTGCTCGCGATGGCGAAGCAGATGGTGGAGGCGGGCTTCGTCCCGGAGACGCAGGGCGTGCCCTTCGCGGTGAATGCCTCGCCGGACGCGCTCCTGGACCGCCTGCTCGCGGGGCCCACGATGCCGCTCACGTCGAAGTGGCTGAAGGACGGCCAGCAGACCTGAAGGCCATCCCGCCGCGTTCAGCGCGCGTGGACCTTCAGCTCCGCGTTCCCCAGCGACGAGGCGACGCGGAGCATCACCTGCTCGGTGCCCTCGGGGATGACGGGCTGGCCGTCGGTGAAGGTCTTGGGGAAGCGTACGCGGTAGCCCACCCAGAAGAGGCTGGCGTAGGGGTAGTAGGCGCGCACGTTGAGGTCCGCCCGGCCCAGGCGGCGGATCTCCATGGGCGTGATTTCGCCCGCGGGCGTCACCAGCGCGATCCGCCAGATGCTGTTGCGGTGGGCGAAGTCGTCGTAGCGGTAGTCGTTGACGTGCACCGCCAGGAAGAACTCGTGGAACTTCGCCGCGTCGGCCAGTTCCTCCGCCAGCAGCTGCTCCACCTTCGCCGCGGGCAGCGTCTGGAAGATGGCGCGGCGGTGGATGCGGGCCTCGCGGAACGCAGGCGTCTGGAACGTGGCCCCCGCGAAGACGCGCGTGTCGAAGCCGTCGTAGATCTCCTTGCGGTCCGAGTACCGGTCCAACACCGCCATGTAGGCGGACTCCTGCTTCGGGTCATCCAGCGTGGGCGCGGGCTCTCCGACGATGGGGGGCGAGGTGGAGCAGCCGCCCAGCACGCCCAGCAGCACCGCGGCCAACAGCAGCCTTCTCACGGGATGAAGTCCTTGCGCGTGAACAGCGTGGTGAGGCGGTGGCCGGCGGACTCCACGGCCTCGCGTCCGCCCTCCAGCCGATCCACCAGCGCGAAGGCGCCCAGCACCGTCAGGCCCTCCAGCTTCGCGCGCTCAATCGCCTTGATCGTGGACGCGCCCGTCGTCACCACGTCCTCCACGATGGCCACCGGTGCGCCGGGGCTCAGCGCGGACAGGCCTTCAATCCACTGGCCGGTGCCGTGGCCCTTGGGCTCCTTGCGCACGATGAACGCGTGCAGGGGCTTCTGGCCGCCGCCCTCCAGGAAGCTGGTCAGGCTCACCGCGGACGCGAGCGGATCCGCGCCCAGCGTCAGCCCGCCCGCGGCCACCGCTGACGGAGCGTCGCGCCGGATGGCCTCCAGGAGCAGCCGGCCGATGAGGTAGTGGCCCTCGGCGAGCAGCGCCGTGCGCTTGCAGTCGATGTAGAAGTCCGACTCCTTGCCGGAGGAGAGCACCACGCGCCTGCGCTCGAAGGAGCGCTGCGTGAGCACCTCCAGGAGCCGGGCGCGGTCGCGTTCGAGCGTTTCCGCCATGGCCTACAGACCCTCCAGGTACGCCACCAGCTGCGCCGAGTAGCGCAGCTGCATCAGCAGCTCCGCCTTGCGCGATTCGTCCAGCGCGGCGAACACGTCCGCGAGCAGCGACAGGTCCTGATTGAGGGCGCCCATGCGCTGCGCGACGTCCACCGCCAGCTCGTCCGCGTCGATCTCCTCCTCGACGCCCTCCGGAGCCAGCGTCTCCTCGGTGGCGAGCGCCTTCTCCAGCATGTCACGCACCGGCGCCGTCAGCCGGCCTTCGGCCTCCAGCGACTCGCGCTTGGCCTCCAGCACGTCGTGCTCCACCGGCGAGGCGTGGATGGCCTCCGCCAGGGACAACAGGAGCGCGTCCTCGTCGGACAGCTCCTCGTGCACGCGCACCTGGAGCTGGTCGCGCTTGAGGAAGCGCAGCGCCGCCACGCGCCGGAAGCCGCAGATGAGCTGGTAGCGCTCCTCGCCGCGCGGGCGCACGTCCACCGGGAACAGCTGGCCCAGTCGCGCCAGGTCCGTGGCCAGCTCGGACACGTCGCCCTCGTCCCGCAGGCGGAACGTGGTGTCCTCCTCCAGTCGCTCCAGCGGCAGCACCATCGCCGTCACCTGTCCCATCACGCGCGGCTCGATGGCCTGCGCGTGGGGCTCCCCATCCGAAGTCGCCGCGCCGTCGTTGGCGCTGTGTTCCGAACCGTCTCCGGAGCCCATGGAGCCCGCGTCCTCCTGGCTCGCACGGCTCGCCACGTCCCAGATGCCGGCGCTCAGCAGCGCGTCATCCGCGCCCGACACCGGACCGGAGGGCGGCTCCGCCACCACGTCCTTCGCCTCCCCGCCACCGTCGCTGCCCGTGCCGGAGGCGTCCTGGACGCTCTCGCCCGAGGGCAGCTCCACGTAGCGGCCAGGGCCCGAAGAGGCCTCCGCGTCCGCCGGGGTGCTGGTGCCCTCGCCCTGCACGGTCGACCCGGAGCCTTCCGGTTCGCCAGCGTGGGCGGATGCTCCACCCGACGTCGCGGCGTCCCCGGCGGGAGTCTCTTCCCCGGTGCGGCCCGGCGACTCGCCGCCCTCGGGGCGTGTCTCCGGCTCACTGGAGGCTCCGGCGGCCGTGCTGGCCTCGGTCGCGCTCGCGGTGGCCTGCCCACCCTCTCCAGGCAGGTCGGTCTGCGCCCCACCCGCTTCGGCCTGGGGGGCACCTTCCGGCGTCACGTCTCCACTCGCGCCCTCGCCATGCTTCGGCGCGGACGCGTCAGCCGCTCCCTCCTGCTGGGACGGCATCGAATTCTCTCCAGGTGTGCCCGGCATCCCTTCCTGTCCCTCGGCCCTGTGCTCGGCGTCCATGGTGGCACCCCCGGTTGTTCCACCCGCGCGCCGCCGGAAACGACGGCGCGGCGGGCGGGCTCTAACGGGACTTCTTCACCACGACCTTCTTCTTCGCGCCAGCACCCATCACGCGGGAAAGAGGCGCGCCGGCACTGCTCGCCTGCTCAGTGACTGCCGGACGCGGAGGCTCCGGAGCCCGGGTCGTGGTCGC
>NZ_RAWF01000445.1:0-4062 GCF_003612075.1 Corallococcus sp. CA041A | reverse complement strand
CCGGTCAGGGGAGGGGGGGGGCATCGAGATGCATTCTTGTCGGCTATTCCTGGTTTTAGCCATGGACCCTCCGTGCATTGTGATCAACGCGTGAAAGGACAGGGTTGTGTCAGCGGTGTTGGTGACGGAAAGTTCCTGCATCGTGAAGACGCCTTCCGCTGCGCCTGCCATTCGTTCCGTGGTGCTGGACACCAATGTGGTGCTGGACGTGTTCATCTTTGATGACGTCTTCACGCGGCCGTTGGCGCAGGCGCTGCGTTCGGGCGCGCTGACGGCGTGGGCGGACCGGCACACGCTGAAGGAGCTGGCGCTGGTGCTCGCCTATCCCTCGTTCAAGCTGACGGCGGATGCGCAGCGGACGGTGCGCGACGCGTACGGCGCGCTCGTGCGCGTGGCGGACGGTGAGGGTTCACCGGTGGAGCTGCCGCCGTGCCGGGACCGGGATGATCAGAAGTTCCTGGAACTGACGGCACGCTCGGGGGCTTCATGGCTGGTGAGCAAGGACCAGCGCGTGCTGTCCATGGGCGGTGGACGGCGGCTGCCCTTCGACGTGCTCTCGCCTCGCCGTGCCTCGCAGGTGCTCGAGGCGGAAGGCTTCATACGGAGCGCTTGAAGCAGGCAGGCAGGAGTGCGCACGCGCAGTCAAAATCGCGCTCCGCGCTTGGTGACCCGGGCATCTCGGGTCATCCTCCGGCCCGGTGCGTTCCTCACTCCTGATCCTCCTGTTCTGCGCCGGCTGCGCCGCGCGTGTCGTCACCCCCGTCCCGGCGCCCGCTCCGGCCCCGGTCCAGGCCTCGCCCGCGACGCCGCCCGTGGAGACGCCGGCCGCGACGCCGCCCGCGCAGGCTCCGGCCGCGGCCGAGCCCCAGGCCCCCCCCACCGTGAGCGCGTCCGGTGCCCCCGTCGCGATGCCTTCCCCGGCGGAGGTCGCCGCCGTCGTCACCGACGCCGCCATGCGGGAGAACCCCTGCCCCGTGGACGCGGAGGACGAGGACGACGAGGCCACCGCGGCCACGGATGACGAAGGCGTGAGCGAGGAAGGCGAGATGCAGGCGCCGCTCGCGCCCGCCGCGCCCTCGGGGCCGCTGTACACCGCCGACCTGTCCGAGGAGGCGCTCACCGAGGCGTGGAAGAAGGACCCGGCCACGCTGGGCTCCATGTCCATCGGCTTCGTGGAGAGCGGCCGGCAGATCAACAGCGTGCGCGTGCCGGATGACAAGGATTGGCTCGTGGTGTCTCCGGACATTGCCTACGGCACTCAGGAGACGGTGGACTACGTCGCCGCCGCCATCCGCGCAGTGCGCGCGCAGTACCCGAACGTGCCCACGCTGCGCGTCAACCGCCTGTCCACCAAGGACGGCGGCTATCTGCGCCCGCACAAGAGCCACCAGAACGGTCGCGACGTCGACCTGGGCTTCTACTACCCGACCGCGGAGCCGGTGCGTGAGCGCGAGCGGGAGCGCTACATCGACGTGGCCATGAACTGGGCGCTGGTGCGCTCGCTGGTGGTGAACACCGACGTGCAGATGATCCTCGTGGACAAGCGCGTGATGAAGGTCCTGTACGACTACGCGCTGTCCATTGGCGAGGACAAGGTGTGGCTGGATTCGCTGTTCAACGCGGGCTTCAACTCGCTCATCAAGCACGCGCGCCGGCACCGCGACCACTTCCACGTGCGCTTCTTCAACGGACGCGCGCAGGAGCTGGGCCGCCGGGTGGCGCCGCTGCTGGCGCTCCAGCCGGACCAGAACCTCATGATGTACAAGGTGCGCAACGGGGACACGCTGGGCGGCATTGCGATGCGCCACAACTCCAGCGTGGTGGCCATCAAGAAGGCCAACCGGATGCGCAACACGTTCCTGAGCATTGGCCGGCGGCTGGTGATTCCGCTGAAGGGCCCGTGCACGCACTGCCCCATCCCCCCGCCGGTGCAGCTGCCTCCGCGCCGGATGCCTCCCCAGGCGGAGGCCCCCGCTTTGGTGAACACGGAGCCCGCGGCTTCGGGCAAGCTGCCCAACCCGTGCACTCCCGCCGCGCCGGCACCGACGCCGGTGGCCGTTCCCACGGGTGTTCCCTCCGGTCTGTCGACCGGGCGCTGAAAGGCTTCTGCTTCCATGGCAACTCCGCACATCTCCGCGTCTCCCGGTGACTTCGCTGAAGTGATTCTCATGCCGGGCGACCCGCTCCGGGCTCGCTACATCTCCGAGCGCTTCCTGGAGAACGCGCGCTCCGTCACGTCGGTGCGCAACATGCTGGGCTTCACCGGCAGCTTCCGGGGCAAGCGGTTGTCGGTGATGGGGCACGGCATGGGCGTGCCCTCCATCTCCATCTACGCGACGGAGCTGGTGAAGAACTACGGCGCGAAGGTGCTCATCCGCGTGGGCAGCTGCGGCGCGCTGCGCACGGACGTGATGCTGCGCGACGTCATCGTGGCGATGGGCGCGGGCACGGACTCCAACGTGAACCGCATGCGCGTGATGGGGCACGACTTCCCGGCGGTGGCGGACTTCACGCTGGCCCGGCGCGCGGTGGAGGCGGCGGAGAAGCGCAACAAGCCGGTGCGCGTGGGCAACGTCTTCACCTCGGACCTCTTCTACCACCCGCAGGAAGCGCTCAACGCGACGCTGGAGAAGATGGGCATCCTGGCGGTGGAGATGGAGATCGCCGGCCTGTACGGCGTGGCCGCGGAGTTCGGCGCGCGGGCGCTGTCCCTGCTCACCGTGTCGGACCACATCCGCACCGGCGAGCACCTGTCGCCGGAGGACCGTCAGACGACGTTCGACGAGATGATCGAACTGGCGTTGGACGTGGCCGCCTCCGAGGCGTGAGGACCTGAGCGCATGGCCTTGCCTCCCCGCAGGGGCCCGGGTTCCCCGCTGGCGCGCAAGGCCGCGCAGCGCACGCCGGGCCACCACTACAACGCGAGCTTCCTGAACTCGGCGGACCGCACGGAGATATTGGCGTGGCTGGGGACGCTGCATCCGCTGTGGGAGGAGCGCTTTTCGAAGCACTTCCCGCCGCCGGAAGGCCAGCAGCAGCGGCGGTTGCTCAGGCCGGTGTACTGGCTGGGCAACTGGCAGTTCGCGTGCCTGGACTACTACCGGCCCCCGAAGGGCGTGCAGAACCGCTGCGTGAAAGCGGAGCCGTTCCCGGCGGTGCTGGAGCGGCAGATTGAAAAGGTGGAGGCGCTGGCGCGGCGGATGTTCCGGGGCCCGGACATGCCGCAGGGCTGGCACCTCAACACCTGTCTGGTGAACTTCTACGGCAACCGGTTGGAGGACGGGCGCTGGGTGGACACCGCGCGCGTGGGCGAGCACAAGGACTTCGAGCCCGGCCCGGTGGCGTCGCTGTCGTTGGGCGAGCGCGCGCTCATCCAGTTCGTCACGTCCACGCGGCCCGGCGAGCGGGACGCGGTGGTGCTGGAGCAGTGGCTGGATGACGGAGCGCTGCAGCTCTTTGGCGGGGCGCAGTGGAAGGAGCAGACGTTCCACCGGGTGCAGCGGGTGGACACGCGCGCGGGGCACGTGATGCCGCCGGAGCTGCCGGACTTCCGCACGCGGCGCATCAACCTGACGTTCCGCTACGTGCCGGACGCGCACGTGACGCCGTTCGCGGCGCTGAGCCCGGAGGCCCGCGAGGACGTGCGCCCGTACATGGAGACGCTCGCGAAGGGCAGCCGGTTCTTCCGTGAGGAACTGGCGCGCGAACAGCCGCCGACAAAGGCGGAGTAGGGCGCGGCACCCTCCGGCCGGCGCGGTTCAAAACCTGTCCGACAGTCGGGCAGGTTTCCGCGGTGCGCTGGCGGCGGGGCCGACCTCGCGTCCTCCAAACTTGTCCGACAGTCGGCCAGGTTTCCGCGGTCCGGCTGGCGGCGGGGAGGCCTGGTAGGGCGCTCCCCTGACCGAAGGCTAAGCCATCCGGGGTAAATCTTTGCCTACCCAACGAGTGCGGGCAGAGGAGATGAGACGTCGGAAGCCTCCTGGGCGGCCCAACTGCGCCAGGAGGTGGACGGCAGCAGCGTAGAAGTCCTCCCGCCGCTTCGTCAGCATGCGGCTGAAGTAC
>NZ_RAWF01000444.1:0-4101 GCF_003612075.1 Corallococcus sp. CA041A | reverse complement strand
GCGGGGGGGTGCTGGTGGGCACGTACGTGGTGCACCTGGCGGCGTCGGTGCCACTGGCGGCGGTCGCGGTGGCGTTGAAGCTGGCGGGCGCGGAGCTGGCGGCGCGCAAGGGCGTGGCGGCGGCGCTGCTGGACACGGGACTGAGCATCCCGGCGTTCGCGGCCATCATGGTGGTGGTGACGGGCTTCGAGGAGTTCGTCTTCCGAGGCTTCCTGGTGCCTCGGCTGAAGGTGGTGCTGGGAGGCTGGGTGCCGGCCATCCTGGGGGCCGCGGTGCTCTTCTCCGTGGGGCACTTCTACGAGGGCACGCTGGCCGTCTTCCAGACGTTCGTGATGGGCGCCTGGTTCGGCTTCGTCCTCTGGTACCGGGGACGGCTGCTACCGCTCATCGTGGCGCACGCGGCCTTCAACACCATCAGCTTCGCGCTGATGCTGTGGCTGTCGCGCTCGGGCTTCCTGGAGAAGCTGCCGCCCCTCTGACCCATGGTCTCAGGGCTCCGTGCCGTACTCGAAGCCCTCGTAGTCGAAGGCTCGCTCGATGGACTTCAAGTCCGCTTCGGTGCCGCCACTGTGGCTGACGACTTCGCGCCAACGGGACGACACGCGGGACTTCATCGCGTCGATGATCCGGGAGGCTTCGCCCCTGGACAATCGGAAGCGCGCGCATTCGCTCAAGAGATTGCGCCGGTTGGCGCGGCGATGCTGGGCGCTTCCCACCTCCATCGCCAGGTCGCGTTCCGTGCTGGCCTGGGGCGCCGGGGTCAGGTCATAGGCGGGCGACAGGTTCCAGTGGGCGTCGGGGGCGATGAGCGCATGGTTTCGGGGATGGTCGTCGATGTTCGAGATGAGCGCGTTGAACACCATCCGGGAGAACAGCTCGCGCAAGTCCTCGTCCGGGTCGCGGACCCAGCGTTTCAATTCATCCGCCAGCAGGAGGTATGACCAACTCCTGCGCTCGCGCGGATCCGCACGCGGATCTTCATCCGCACGCAGCACCGTCAAGGCGCTGACCATCCGGTGACGCAGGTAGTTCGGACCAGTACGCTCCCGGTCGAAGCGGCGCACGAGGAGCACGTCCTGCCCCGCGACCCGGATGAGCCTCCCGGAGGCGGCGCGAAGACCACACTCCCGTGCGAGCTCCAGCATGCCGTGCTCGACCACGGCGTTGTTCCACCGGTCGCTTCGCGATGGGAACTTGGCGATCCACAAGCCGTCATCGTCCTCGACGACGTTCTTGGGACGCGCGCCGCCCATGGAGCTGCCGGGCTGCACCAGCGCGTCGACCTGGGGCGACGGCGGCAGTCCCTGTTCAACGCGGCCTGCCTCCTCGAGCAGCTGCCGCAACTGGAGCACCTTGTTGAACTGATGAACGGGAGCGGGCGGCGTGGTGCTCTCCCCGAACGACAGTGCGCCCGCGCGATCCTCCGGCGAGTTGAGCAGGAAGCCGACCTCGTTCAGGTCCCCGCGCCCCAACTGCCGCTCGATGACCCTGCGTCCCCAGGCATCCGGAGAAGCGTCTCGCAGCGGACCGAAGATGCCTCCCAGCCTCGCTGTCGTGAAGACGCCTTCACGCAACGGAAGCTCGAATGGATCCAGCGCGACAGCGCGGGGGTTGGACAGGTAGCTCCTGCCGTAGACGAATTGCCCCACGCCGTCCTGCTGCACGTAGCGTCCGCAGGTCACGACGTCGAGCGACGCCGGAAGCTGGAGGTACACGTAGCAGCCGGACGGGTCAGAAGTCGTCATCGAGGTCCCCCTTCGCCTTGAGGTCCACCCGCGCGGGCTGGCGCGCGGACTCCAGCGTCTTGCCCTCTTCATCCCGGTCCGGCGAGGCCAGGTCGTTGAACTCGCGCTCGAGCCCCAGCGCCCAGAGAACCGTGAAGTAGGCGCTGAGCGCCGTGGTGGGGCTTCCCTCCTCGATGCGACGGATCGTGCCGAGTGCCAGCCCCGTCTTCTTCGCGAGGTCCAGCTGCCGGAGCCCCCGCCGGTTCCGGGCACGCTCGATGTTCTGCCCCAGGGCGGCGATGGACCGGGCCACGGCGAATGGCGTCGTGTCGTGGGTCAGGTTCTGGCGAGGCATGACCAATAGATTGGTTCTAACGGCGACTTAAAATCAATCTATTGGTTCTGACCACGCCAGCGCTCCGGGCATCAGCTCGGACGCCAGCTCCCTTACAAGCCCTCGGGCCACTTCCGCGGAGGGCAGCCCGGAGCGGCGGGCCACTTCATCCGGCAGGTGGCTGGCCGCTACGTCCTGCTCCAGTTCGCGCCAGGCTTCGCGGCGGGCCGCGTTCACTCGCTCGCGGGCGGCCGGGGACAGTTGATCCAGCGCCCACACGTCGATGGCCCAGGACAGCTCCGCGTGCCTCAGTTCGTCCGGGGCGATGGTGCCCAGGGACTCGCGCACCTGCGCGTCCTCCGCGCTCCGGGCCTGCCAACCCGCCAGCAGCGCGCCGTAGGTCTCCCGCACGCAGCCCTCCACAGCGTTCTCGATGGCGAGCGACTCCAGTGACCGGGCCCGGAAAGGCTCCACCTTCAGCTCCGGCATCGGGGCTCCGTGACGGCGGGCCAGCGACTCCATCGCTTCCGCGTGACGGACCTCGTCCTTCGCTGAACGCCTGGCGGCCCGCACCAGGTGCTCCGGGGCCCCGTGCACGGCCAGCTCGTCCGCGAGCCTTTCGAAGGCCGGCACGGACGCGGCCTCCAGGTGCGCCATCCTCGCGAAGAGCGCTCCCATCGCGGGCGTCTCCGAAGCCACCGCGCCGTCGCTGCACAGTCCTTCCGGCCTCCGGCCCTCGCAGAGAAAGTGGGCCTCGCAGCTCACCTGTTCGATGACGCCGCCGTCCTCCCCCACCTCGGTCCCCTGGACGCGAGCACAGGGCGTCCTGGCCCCGAGCGCCTCGCACAACTCCTCACAGGAGGTGTCCTGCGTGGGGACGCTCCCGTCACGCAGGGTGGCGGGAAGTGGGAAGGTCTGCTGCTCCCAGTTCTCATCCGAATCACAGCCCCACGTCGAGGAGCACCCCAACCCCAACGTGGCGACGGGCGCGAGCAACCACAGACGCTTGAACACGGGACGCAACTTGCCGCGAGACATGCGGACTCCTGCTTCCATCACGAACCCGCCGGCCCTCGGGCAACCGCAGCCTACATGAATCCTTGTCAGGCCTGCGGTGTCTGGGTCTGCGCGGAGCGCCGCCGCAGCCAGTTGCGCAGGAAGGCCTTCACCTCCGGGTGCTGCGACTGACGGAAGTGGTCCGGCGGGCCGTACTCCACCACCTGGCCCTCGTGCATCAGCGCCAGGTTGTCCGCCGTGCCGAAGGCGGAGGCCACGTCCGGCGTAATCACCAGCGACGTGGCGCCCAGCTGCTGCTTGCCCGTGGTGATGATCTCATTCACCGCCGCCGTGGTGAGCGGATCCAGACCCGCCGTGGGGTCGTCGTAGAGCAGGATTTTCGGCTGGAGGATGGTCGCGCGCGCGAAGCCCACGCGCTTCTGCATGCCGCCGGACAGCTCTCCCGGGAAGCGCGTGGCCGCGTGCGACAGGCCTACCTTCCCCAGCGTCTCGTTCACTGTCTTGGTGATGTCCGGCTCGGACATCTTCGTGCGCTCGCGCAGCGGGAACGCCACGTTGTCGAAGACGTTCAGCGAGTCGAACAGCGCGTTCGCCTGGAAGAGGATGCCCAGCTTGCGGCGCATCTGGTTGAGCTTGGGCTCGTCCATCTTCGCCACCTCCTCGCCCTCCACCAACACCACGCCCCGGTCCGGACGGATCAGGCCCATGATGTGCTTCATCAGCACCGTCTTGCCGGAACCGGACACGCCCATCAGCACGCAGGTCGTGCCCTCCGGCACCACCAGGTCCACGCCCCGGAGCGCGGGCTGCCCGCCAAACGACTTGTGCAGGTCCCGCACCTCGAGGGTCAGCTTCGGCGCCGGCTCACGGCTCGCGTCACTCATCGCTCCGGAACCCTACCGCGCACGCCCCGCCGGCCGCTCTGGATTCACGCTTGCCCGCTCCCCCGCTTCCGGCGCGCGCGGCGCATCCCGAGGCCCCACAGCCCCAGCGCCAGCAGGCCCGTACCCGCGGACACCCCCAGGA
>NZ_RAWF01000443.1:0-4159 GCF_003612075.1 Corallococcus sp. CA041A | reverse complement strand
GATGTGTATAAGAGCCAGGGTGGGGCTGGGGCTGGGCTTCTGCGGCTTCGTGTGGGTGACGCTGGGCAGTGAGCGCGGCCACGAGTACCTGGCGGCCTGGCTCATCGAGAAGAGCCTGAGCCTGGACAACGTCTTCGTCTTCCTCGTCATCTTCCGCAGCCTGAACGTGCCCCAGCGCTACCAGCACGAGGTGCTCTTCCTGGGCATCTTCGGCGCGCTGGTGTTCCGGGCCCTGTTCATCTTCGTGGGGGCGGCGGCACTGCAGCGCTGGGGCTGGGTGTCGTACGTCTTCGGCGCCATCCTGCTCATCACCGCGTGGCGCGTCTTCCGCGAGGACCCGTCGAAGCAGGAGGACAACCGCGTCGTGGGATGGCTGTCCAGGAAGCTGCCGGTGACGGACCAGGTGGAGGGGCCGCGCTTCCTGGTGAAGCACCAGGGCCGCAGGCTGGCCACGCCGCTGCTGCTGGCGCTCGTGGGCCTGGAGGTGACGGACATCCTGTTCGCGGTGGACTCGGTGCCGGCGGCGTTCTCCGTCACCACCGACACGTTCATCCTCTACAGCTCCAACGCCTTCGCCATCCTGGGGCTGCGCGCGCTCTACCTCGTCATCGCCGGGGCCGTGGGGCAGCTGAAGTACCTGCACTACGGGCTGGCGGGGGTGCTGGCCTTCGCGGGCGTGAAGATGGTGGTGGAGACGTGGGTGCACATCCCGCCGCTCCTGTCGGTGGCCATCATCGTGACGGTGATTGGCGGGGCGGTGGGCGCGAGCCTGGCGCACCGCCGGTCCGTGCGCCAGGTGGAGGCCTGACGCTCAGGGCGTGGGCAGGCCCGCGGTGCCGCCGACCATCAGGGGCTTCGACAGGAGCTGGTCGAACGTGGGGTTCGCCGCCTTCGTGATGCGCGCCGCGTGCTTCTTCAGGAGGGAGGCGTTGGCGTCCTTCACGTCCTTGCCCGAGGCGGCCTCCAGCTGGGTGATGTACTTGCGCAGCCCGGCGCGGCGCTGCTCCAGTTGCAGCCGCTCCGCCTCGCTGAGCTTCGGGTCCTCCAGCTGCGGCGCAATCGCGGCGAACTGCTCCTCCAGGAGCGCGATGTTCGCGGGGTCGGACGGCTGGGACACCGTCGCCACGCCCGCGCCCGGCGCGGCCACGGGCTCCGGATACACCAGGGCGGAGAGGCGGCCGAACTCCTGGGGCGACATGCCCCGCGCCTCCAGGTTCAGCAGGAAGGAGGCCTGGGCCTTGCCCAGCATGCGCATGGAGGCGCCCGCGGCCCGGAGCTTCGCGCTGCGGGTTCCGCCGGTGAGATCCTTGCCGTGCTTCTCGACGTACTCCAGGGACTCCTTCTGGAGCACGTCGTAGGCGGGCAGGGTCGCCTCGCGCACCGCGAGGTAGGCCTCCAGCCGCGCCTCGTCCAGCTTCAGCACCTTGCCCGCGTCAGGCGGCTGGAAGGGGAAGCGAGCGTTGAGCTCCGCGGTCTTCAGGGCGCGCTCCTGGGACTTCATCAGCGTGGCCACGCCGGCGCCGTCCATCTGGCGGTCCGCCCAGTACCCGGTCGCGACCAGGCCTCCACCCACGAGGAGCAACCCGCCGACACCCAACCCCAGCCCGAGGATCCACTTCTTGTTCATGGTGCCGCTCCGCTCTCCTTCCGGAAGGCGGGGCCCGCCCGCCGCCGGAGCCCCTTTGCTACCCGGGCCGTCCCTGGAGGGCAAGCGCGCCCGGGAAGAGCGGCCCTTTCAGTCCCGGCCGGGCGGCCGGCGGGGCAGGTGCACGAGGAAGGTGGTGCCGTCCTGGGCGGAGGAGCGCACGCGCAGCCGGCCGCCGTGCGCATCCACGATGTGCTTCACGATGAACAGCCCCAGCCCCAGCCCGTGGGCGTTGTTGCGGTGGCCCTCCCGGAGCTCCGCGCGCTTGAGGGGTTCGAACAGGTGGGGCATCAGGTGCGGGGGAATGGGGCGCCCCTGGTTCTTCACCGCGAGCGTCACCGTCCCCGGCTGGCCGCGCAGCCGCACGCGCACCGGACAGTGGGCGTCTCCATAAGCGAGCGCGTTGTTCACCAGGTTGGTGATGACCTGCGCCAGCCGGTCCGGGTCGCACCACAGCCGGGTCCCTCCCCGCCCGTCCACCTCCAGGCGCCGGTCCGGGTGGGCCTGCTGGACCTCGTCCACCACCTGGCGCACCAGGTCCAGGAGGTCCACCTCGCGCGGGTCCATGGGGATGCCGCCGCCCAGCCGGGCCTGGGTGAAGTCCAGCACGTCGCGCAGCATGCGGTGCGCGCGCTCGGCGCTGGAGAGGATGCGGGCCACGGCCCTCTGGTCTCGCGGGTCGGAGTCCTCGCGCCTGGCCAGCGTCGTGGCGGCCATGGTGATGGCGGAGATGGGGTTGCGCAGGTCGTGCCCGACGATGCCGATGAGCAGCTGTTCGAACTCCGCGCGGCGCTTCGCCTCGGCTTCCGCCTCATGCCTGCCGGTGACGTCCTGCATGGCGCCCACCATGCGCACCGGGCGGCCCTGGAGGTCCTTCACCACGCGGCCCCGGTCCTCGATGAAGGCCCACGTCCCGTCGCCCCGGCGCATCCGGTACTCGGCCACCCAGTGACCCTCGTGGCTGTCGAGCGCCGCCCGCAGCTCCCGCATCACCCGCTCGCGCTCGTCGGGGTGCAGGCTGGCCGTCCACCACGCCGTGTCCATGACGGGCGGCCCCCGGGACGTGTCCAGCCGGAGGACGCGGGGCGCCGATTCGCTCCAGTGGATTTCATCCGTCACCAGGTCCCAGTCCCAGATGATGTCGCGGGTGGCCAGGGTGGCCAGCCGGTAGCGTGTCTCCGACGCACGCAGCTCCTGTTCCGCCCGGCGCCGCTCGGTGATGTCCAGCGACACGCCCGACACGCTCACCACGCGCCCGCCCGGGTCGAACACCGGCAGGAGGCGGACCTCGAACCAGACGCCCATCAGGTACAGCTCCGTGGACAGCCGCTCCCCGGCCAGCGCACGCAGGATGACCTCCAGCACGTCCCGCCGGTCCCGGAACACGTCGAAGACGGAGCGCCCGTGCATCACCCGGGAGGGCACGGACGTGGACGTCACGCCCTCGCCCTCGAAGAGGGTGAACACGCCCTGCGCGTCGAAGGCCCACAGCACGACGGGCAGCTGCGTGAGCACGCGGTGGACCTGCTCGCGGGCCTCGTCGCGCTCCTGGCGCAGCGTGCGCGTGGTGGTGATGTCCGTGGACACGCCGCACAGGGCCCACGGCTCGCCCTGCACGACGCTGGGCAGGGGGAACTTCATCGTGTGGTAGAGGTGCGTCCCGTCGGGCTGGAGCACCTCCTCGTCGAAGACGAGCGGCGTCTTCGCCGCCAGCACCCGGCGGTCGTTGTAGCGGAAGCGCTCCGCCGTCTCCCGGGGGAACAGGTCCAGGTCCGAGCGCCCCAGCACCTCCTCGCGCTCGTGGCCGGAGATGGACTCGAAGGGGCGGTTGATGAAGAGGTACCGCCCGCTGGCGTCCTTCGCGTAGATGGCGGCCGGGGCGTGGTCGAGGATCTCCTGCAGCCGCCGTTCGCGGGAGCGCAGCGCCTGTTCGTGTTCGTGGACGTAGTGGGCCACGGCTTCCGTCAGGCTCCGGTCCAACGCGCGCCACAGCGTGCGCAGCTCTTCCGTGTCGAGCGGCCGGTGGGACGCATCCAGCACCTCGAGGATGGCCTCGCGCAAGAGGCCGTACTCCTCCACCAGCGTCTCCACGCGAGCGCCGGTCTGGAAGCGCCGCAGCCCGAGCTCCCGGGCATGGGCCCAGACCGCCCCCGTGGACCAGGTCTCCACGGCGCCCTGGCGGAGGACGAGCACCAGCGCGTCCACCAGCTTGAGCATCCCCTCCAGCCGCTCCTGGATCTCCGGGGACCTGCCGGGGGGATGAGCCCCCAGCCGTGCGCCCCAGCGCCGGAGGATGTCCTCGCGCCGCGCCTCCACCAGGTCCGCGAGCGAGTCCGTCGTGGAGGCGACGGGGTTCATGCCGGCGCCCCGGAGGCACCGGTCGGACAAGGCAGGCCGCCTGCTGTGGGAAGAGTGAATGTCACCGTACCCCTGCTCCCGGGACGTGGCTGGAGTGGAGGGAAGATGGACATCCCGCGTCACGAAATGGATGGGGCCCGCGGGACGGGGTGGGGT
>NZ_RAWF01000442.1:0-4191 GCF_003612075.1 Corallococcus sp. CA041A | reverse complement strand
GCACCGCCGACCCGCCCGAGTCACCCCTCCAGCCCAGTCCCTGAACAGCTCACTCCTCGCGGCGCTCGCCGAGCACGGTCGGGGCCTGTCTTCAAGCGTCCCGGCACGTCACTGGCCGGACGGTTACCATTGATGAGGTCGCGCGAAGTGCAGTCGGGGGCATCCCTCGATTGGAGGCGTCCATCATGACCAAGGCATTCCGGGGTGAGCTTGTATCCCAGGACCCAACAGACGAACCCGCCTCGGCTCTGCTTCAGCGGCTCCGCGCAGAACGCAATATGCCTACTGACGGCGAACCTAGCCCGCGCACAAAGCGGCGCCGTGAGACCAAGGTCGCCTGACCATGCCCATCCCTGACTTCCAGAGCGCGATGCTCCCGGTCCTCCGGCTCACCCAGGACGGCAAGGACCACACGCTGGGCGAAGCCGTGGAGGCCGTCGCCGTGGAGTTCAAGGCCACCGAGGAGGAGCGCAATGAGCTGCTCCCCAGTGGCCGCCAGCGGCGGCTCCACAACCGCGTCGGTTGGGCGAAGACCTACCTGCAGAAGGCGGGACTCGTGGAGGCCAACGGGCGCGGGCGCTTCCGCATCACCCCGCGTGGTCAGCAGGTCCTCCAGGGCAAGCCGACGCGCATCGACATGAAGTTCCTGGAGCAGTTCCCCGAGTACACCGCCTTCGCGGCCCTCAAGCACGACGCTCCGGATGCACCGCCCTCCGCCCCGGAGCTTCCGGTCTCCAATGAGACCCCCGAAGAGGTCCTCGAAGAGAGCTACCAGGAGCTGCGCCGGCGCCTCGCGGAGGAGCTGCTGGAGCGCATCAAGGCCTGCGACCCCCGGTTCTTCGAGAAGCTGGTCGTCGATCTCCTGGTGGCCATGGGCTACGGCGGCTCGCGCAAGGACGCGGGCCAGGCCGTCGGCCAGAGCGGTGACGAGGGCATCGACGGCATCATTAAGGAAGACCGCCTGGGACTCGACGTCGTCTACATCCAGGCGAAGCGGTGGAACAGCACCGTCGGCCGCCCCACGGTCCAGGCCTTCGCTGGCAGCCTGGAAGGACAACGCGCTCGCAAGGGCGTGCTCATCACGACCTCGGACTTCAGCCGCGAGGCCCGCGACTACGTGAAGCACATCGAGAAGAAGATCGTCCTCATCGATGGCACCGAGCTCGCCCGGCTGATGATCGACAGCGGCGTCGGCGTCACCGAGGTCGCCACGTACACGGTGAAGCGGCTGGACCTGGACTACTTCGGCGACGAGGAGTGAGGCCCGCGCTCCGGGCTACATCCGCTCGTCAATCGCCCGGTTGCTCATCTCGTCCGCCTCCGCGTTCTGCGTATGAGGGCTCACGTGCGGGAGTGTTTGCCCAGCAGGTGTCATTTTGCATGCACCCATGGATGATTCAACGTGGGCAAGTCGGACGTGCGAGCCATGGACACACTTGCCGCTACTCTTGCGCGGTAGCCGGTGGGTGAACAACTCCGCAAGCTTCCGCGGTGGCCTTCAGCACCGGGCCAACCGCATGCGGACACGGAGGCGCCTCGAATATTGTCGTGGTTCCCTGTTGCTTGCTTGCAAGCAACGACAGCTGGTCCTCGTTGTGCACGAGCATGCATGCGGTTGCGGACCGCCAGAACCACGCCAGGTTCTGAAGTGAAACAGGCCAACGCTTCCGTACCTTTTCCTCCGGCACGTCGTGGCCCCCGTGGGCTACGCGAATTCGAACCCGCTCGAGCGCAGCCTCCACGGAGGGGAGTGCTACGTATACGAAAAGGATGTTCCATTCGAGTTCCAGCGCACGCTGAACGATGCTCCGGTACTTATCGCTCGCCAGTACTGTCTCGATTACGAAGTGAGCCCGCCGCTTCTCGATGAGCGTTCGGACGTCTTCTTCGCATTGATTGGCCGCGCGACGGTTCGCCTCGGGCTGCGTGAGGCTCGGGTCCTCTGCCATGAGAGCCCGTGTGACCGTGTCCGGATTGATTATCTTGATACTGTCTGCATCCGACAACTCGACGAGGCTGCGCAGCGTCTCAGGGCTCTGAGAGATCGTGCTCTTCCCGGCCCCATTGATCCCTCCGACGAGCATGAACCATGGCGCAGGGCGAACGGTCATGGTGCTACTTCGCCGTCGCCGACTTTGCCCGGTCAACAGCCTTGCTGAACGCCGTCAGGAGCTGGGTCGGGAGCTGGGGGTTCTCCATCCAGTCGGGCGACTTGGCCTTCCTGTTTCGAGCGCGTTTCTGGACCGTCGTGGTCTCGAATCGAACAACCGGGGTCGAGCCCTCTCGACTCGTGACCTCTTGGCTGATGCGAATCGTCTCCCCGATCTTTCTGGCGCCGAGCGTGGCCGGTTTCTTGCCCACGATTTTCACGGTCACCGCTTTGGGGCTTTTCTTCCGTGCCATGTGGCTCTCCTTGCCCGGAATCTTAGCGCCGGATGCTGCTGTTGGCATCGAGTGTTGTCCTCTTAGTCGGCCGCATGGGCAGGGGGCGGTAGCCTGCTTGCGTGCAATGGAAGGCGGGGACGAACAGAACTCGTAGGGTTGCTTCAGGGTGCGGGAACGAGAACTGGAGATAGAACCCTAGAGCCGCTCGTCAATGGCCCGGTTGCTCATCTCGTCCGCCTCCGCGTTCTGCGCGCGGGGGACGTGGGCGAGCCTCACCTTGCCGAAAGTCGCCAGCAGCTTCTGCGCCTCCTGGAACAAGGGCTTCAGCGTGGGGCTCTTCACCTGGTACTTCCCACCCAGCTGGCGGATGAGCAGCTCGCTGTCCGCGAACACCTCCACCTCGCGGGCGCCCAGGCTCTTCGCGTGCTGCAGGCCGATGAGCAGGCCCATGTACTCGGCGTAGTTGTTCGTCTGGTGCCCCAGGAACTTGCCCAGGCGCGCCACCACCGCGCCC
Organism: Corallococcus sp. CA041A; assembly: GCF_003612075.1. Taxonomy (NCBI): domain Bacteria; kingdom Pseudomonadati; phylum Myxococcota; class Myxococcia; order Myxococcales; family Myxococcaceae; genus Corallococcus; species Corallococcus sp. CA041A. The sequence continues at coordinate 1,292 of NZ_RAWF01000442.1, read as the reverse complement.
TCGGCGTTCGTCAGCACCGCTCCCGCGCCGGCAGGGCCCGGGTTGCCTCGCGCCGCTCCGTCCGAATAGACGCGCACGCGGTTCAGCGCCCCACCCGCGGCGGGCGTCACGATCTCGATTCCTGACGTGGTGGACTCAGGCTCCGTCCGCGGGGCGGGCTCTGACGCAGGCGCCCCGGCGTCGCGCGGACCGCCGCCCAGCTTGTCGGTTGCTTCGTCCAACAGCTGGCCCAGGTGTTCGCGGGTGAGCCCGCGAAAGGCGCGCACCGTCGCCGTCAACGGCTCCTCACGGGCGATGTGACGGAGGACGTCGACGAGCGAAGGGGTCGGCATGGGGAAGGGGACCGAAGTGATGCGCCGCCGCTACTTCTCGGCGGTGTCCTTCGGCTCGTTCAGCGCTTCCACGGCGAAGATGATGCGGTTGCACGAGGGGCACACGTCGGTGCCCAGCGAGGTGCGCAGCATGTTGTACATCTGCGGGGGCAGGTTCATGTTGCAGCCCTGGCAGGTGCCGGCCACCACGCCCACCATCGCGGGCAGCTTCTTCTTGCGGATGACCTCGTAGCGGCGGAGCAGGTTGGCATCCACGTTCGCGGCGACTTCCGCGCGGCGCCCCTCCAGCCCCTTCACCTGGGACTCGGATTCGCCCAGCTTCCCGCGCAGGTCCGTCATCCGGCCCGACAGGCCCTGCTGCTTGGTGGCGTATTCCGCCTCCTTGCCCTTGATGCCCTCGCGAGCCTGGCCCAGCTCCTTCACCTTCTCAGTCAGTGCCTCGGACTGGGTGAGGATGCCCTTCTTCGCGATGTCGATTTCGCGAGCGAGCGCCGAGTACTCACGCGTGGAGCGCTGGTCGGACAGGCGCGCTTCCCACTTCTTCACCTTGTCCTTCTCGTCCGTGATGTTCTGCTCGAGCAAGGCCTTCTGCTTCTCGAGGTCGGCGACGCGTGTCCGCTCGGCCTCGATGCCATTGCGCGCGACCCCCAGCTCCCGCTCCAGCTCGGAAATCTGGCGGGGATGCACGTCCGCCGCCTTTCGGAGCGAGGCGACCTCGAGGTCAACCTTCTGCAGCTCCGCCAAGGCCTTCAGTTTCTCCCGCAAGTTGCTGCCTCCCACACGGCCGCACCGACGCGCGGCTCGGCTCTTGTACCAACAAGGGTGCTGGGGTTCCAACGCGTAATTGGGGAAGCCTCCATCCCCGTGTTCGCCGCCTGCCCCTTGAGCGTTTGAATCCGCTTCACGCACCCGTTAGACGGGGCACGTGTCCAGCCCCCGCCTCCGCCCCCTCCTGGCCCC
>NZ_RAWF01000441.1:0-4267 GCF_003612075.1 Corallococcus sp. CA041A | reverse complement strand
GCAGCAGGCGGAGCCCGCCGCCGCCGCGAAGAAGGTGGAAGTCCCCGCGGACTCCCCCTCCTTCGGCCCGGCCACCGCGAAGGTGACCATCGTCGAGTGGTCCGACTTCGAGTGCCCGTTCTGCAGCCGCGCCGTGCCGACCCTGAACAAGATCAAGGAGACCTACGGCAAGGACGTGCGCGTGGTGTTCCGCCACCAGCCGCTGCCCATGCACTCGCACGCGAAGATCGCCGCGCAGGCCTCCATGGCCGCCCACGAGCAGGGCAAGTTCTGGGAGATGCACGACAAGCTCTTCGCCAACCAGCGCGCCCTGGAGCGCGGTGACCTGGAGAAGTACGCCCAGGAGCTGGGCCTGGACATGAACAAGTTCAAGGCCGCCCTGGAGTCGAGCAAGATCTCCGCGAAGGTGGACGCGGACTCCTCCGCGGGCATGGCGGTGGGCGCCAACGGCACCCCGGCCTTCTTCATCAACGGCCGCTTCCTCTCCGGCGCGCAGCCCTTCGAGGCCTTCAAGCCCCTCATCGACCAGGAGATCGCCAAGGCCGACAAGGCGCTCGCCGCCGGCACCAAGGCGGAGGACCTCTACGCCAAGCTGAACCAGGACAACGTGAACGCCGCTCCGGCCGCCCCCGCGGCGCCCGCCGAGCCGGAAGTGCAGAAGGTGGAGGTGGGCAACGCCCCGGTGCGTGGCCCGAAGAACGCGCCCGTCACCATCGTCGCCTGGTCCGACTTCGAGTGCCCCTTCTGCAGCCGCGCCGTGCCGACCATCGAGCAGGTGGAGAAGGTCTACAAGGGCAAGGTCAAGTTCGCCTTCAAGCACCAGCCCCTGCCCTTCCACCAGAACGCGAAGCTCGCCGCCGTGGCCTCCATGGCCGCGAACGAGCAGGGCAAGTTCTGGGAGATGCACGACAAGCTCTTCGCCAACCAGCGCGCTCTGGACCGCGCCAGCCTGGAGAAGTACGCCCAGGAAATCGGCCTGAACGTGAACAAGTTCAAGACGGACCTGGAGTCGGGCAAGTTCGACAAGCAGATCGAGGCGGACATGGCGGACGGCTCCTCCAAGGGCGCCAACGGCACCCCGACGTTCTTCATCAACGGCCGCACGCTGGTGGGTGCGCAGCCCTTCGAGGCCTTCAAGAAGGTCATCGACGAGGAGCTGAAGAAGGCCGGCGTCGCGATGGCGGCGGAAGCGAAGTAGCCCCTCCCCGCTGTTGAAGCACAAAGGCCGTCGGCTCCCTCAGCGGGAACCGGCGGCCTTCGTGTTTCCAGCGAGTCCCCGGTGCGGCGTCAGGAGACGGCGATGGCGTCGATCTCCACCTGGGAGCCGCGCGGCAGCGCGGACACCTGCACGGTGGCGCGGGCCGGAGGGGAGCCGGTGAAGGCGCGGCCGTACACCTCGTTCACCTTGGCGAAGTCACCCAGGTTGGTGAGGAAGATGGTGCAGCGCACGACGTGGCTGAAGTCCAGGCCGCTGGCGGCGAGCACGGCCTGCAGGTTCTTCATCACCTGCTCGGCCTGCGCGACGACGTCACCGGGGACCAACTCCATCGTCTTCGGATCCAGGGGAATCTGGCCGGACAGGAACGTCATCTTCCCGGCGTCCACCTGCACGGCCTGGGAGTAGGGGCCAATCGCCTTGGGGGCGTCGTCGGAGTGGATTGCCTTGCGCGCCATGCAGCACACCTCGCGTTGCGGCGGCCCCCAAGGAGGACGGGGGCCGCGGGTCCGCCGCGGGCTGTAGCACAGGACAGGGCTAGATTCGCTCGACCGAGTAGACGCCCGTCAACCGCTCGATGGAGCGCATCAGGTCCGTCAGCTGCTTGAGGTCGGAGATGGTGACCTCGAAGGTATTGACGGCCCGGTCGTCGCCGGTGGCCCGGCAGTTCGCCTGGGAGATGTTGACGCTCTTCTTGGAGAACGTGTTGGTGATGTCCGCCAACAGGCCCGGCCGGTCCGCTGTCAGCACGCGCAGCGTGACGGGCCGCTTGAAGTCGCCCTTCACGTCCCAGGACACGTCCACGCGCCGCTCGGGGTCCGTGGCCAGGGCCTTCTCACACCCCACCGTGTGCACCGTCACGCCCCGCCCCCGGGTGATGAACCCCGCGATGGGGTCTCCGGGAACGGGGTTGCAACAGCGCCCGAAGCGCACCAGCACGTCGTCCACGCCGCCAATCTGGACGCCGCTGCGGCTGTTGCGCCCGACCAGCCGCTTGGCCAGGTCCGTCATGCGCGACAGGCCCGGCAGCATGGACGCGTTCGCCCCCGTACCGTTGCCGTCCGTGGGACGCGGAGGCGGCTCCGCCTGCGCCAGCTTCTCCTGCGGCACCAGGCGCATCACCAGCTGCTGCGGCGTCACCTTGCCGTAGCCGATGGCGACCAGCATGTCGTCCTCGACGCGGAAGCCCAGCTCCTCGGCGACCTTCTTCACCTCGCCGGAGCGCACCAGCTTGTTGAAGTTGAGCTGGAAGCGCTTGAACTCGCGCTCCACCAGCTCACGGCCCAGCTGCAGGCTCTTGTCGCGCTGCTGCTGCTTGATGAAGCCGCGGATGCGCTGCTGCGCGCGGCTCGTCTTGACGAAGGTGAGCCAGTCCTTGGACGGGTGCGCCTGCGGGCTGGTGAGCACCTCCACCGTGTCGCCGTTCTTCAGCTTGTAGCGCAGGGGAACAATCTTGCCGTTCACCTTGGCGCCCACGCACCGGCCGCCCACGTCCGAGTGGATGGCGTACGCGAAGTCCACCGGCGTCGCGCCGCGCGGCAGGCTGCGCACGTCGCCCTTGGGCGTGAAGACGAAGACCTCGTCGGTGAAGAGGTCGACCTTCACCGTCTCCAGGAACTCCTTGGGGTCCTTGAGGTCCTGCTGCCACTCCATCAGCTGGCGCAGCCAGGCGAACTTCTCGTCGTCCTTGGAGATGGGCGCGCGGCCTTCCTTGTAGGCCCAGTGCGCCGCGATGCCCTCTTCGGCGATCTTGTGCATCTCCGAGGTGCGGATCTGCACCTCCACGCGCTCGCTCAACGGACCAATCACCGTGGTGTGCAGGGACTGGTACATGTTGGGCTTCGGGATGGCGATGAAGTCCTTGAAGCGCCCGGGCACCGGCTTCCACATCTGGTGCACCATGCCCAGCGCCTCGTAGCAGGAGGGCACCGACGGCGCGATGATGCGGAACGCGATGATGTCGTGGATCTGATCGAAGTCGATGCCCTGCGACTTGATCTTCTTCCAGATGCTGTAGACGTGCTTGAAGCGCCCGCTGACGTCGCCCTTGAGGCCGCGCTCCTGGAGCTTGGCGCGCATCAGGTCGCAGGTGTCCTCGATGTACGCCTCGCGCTCCTTCTTGCGCTTGTTGAGCTGCTCCTCCAGCGCGAAGAACTCCTGGGGCTTCACGTAGCGGAAGGACAGGTCCTCCAGCTCCGTCTTGATCCAGGAGATGCCCAGGCGGTTGGCCAGGGGCGCGTAGATGTCCAGCGTCTCCTGTCCGATGCGGGCCTGCTTCTCCTCGGACATGTGATCCAGCGTCCGCATGTTGTGCGTGCGGTCCGCCAGCTTCACGAGGATGACGCGGATGTCCTGCGCCATCGCGATGATCATCTTGCGGAAGTTCTCCGCCTGCTTCTCCTCCTGGGAGAGCGTCGCGGACGCGGAGAACTTGGACAGCTTCGTCACGCCGTCCACCAGTTGGGCGACCTCCGGACCGAACAGCTCCGTGAGCTCCTCCGCGGTGGCGAGCGTGTCTTCGATGGTGTCGTGGAGCAGGCCGGTGACGATGGACGCCTCGTCCAGCTTCAGCTCCGCGAGGATGCCCGCCACCTCCAGCGGGTGGACGAGATAGGGCTCTCCCGACTTGCGGAGTTGCCCTTGATGGACCTTGGCCGAGTAGACGTACGCCTTCTTGATGATGTCCAGGTCGGGGTCCGGGTGGTACGACGCAACCCGCTGCAGGATGTCGTTCAGGCGAATCATCGAGGCGGTGACAATCGTAACTGCCTCAAACAGCAGGGGCAACGTTACCCTGGAACATCGCGTGCCCCGCCGGGTCCTGGAGGCCCGGGCGCCCTGGAAATTGGTCCGAGGCTTTCGTTGACCCGGCGTTTCACGCCCCCCTAGATTGGCCCTCTGCCCATGTCTCAGCTTCTGCTGTCCGCGCTCCCGGTGGTCTGCCCGAATTGTGACGGTTTCAACCCGGCACGCTCGGCCACCTGCGCACTGTGCGGCCAGGCGATGGAAGAGGCCGCTCCGGCCCCCCGTCCGGCGGCCACGACCCCGCCC
>NZ_RAWF01000440.1:0-4289 GCF_003612075.1 Corallococcus sp. CA041A | reverse complement strand
CACCTCATCCGCCTGCGCAACCCCAACCCTGCCCTCGTGCCCGCCGCCCCTGCTGAAGCCGCGCCGGCGCATGAAGGAGGTCACTGACCGTCATGGCCGAGACCGCACACGCACTCCCGCTCGACCCCCTCGAGCCCCGGGACCTCGTCGCGCCGCACCACGACGACAAGTCCCTCAATGAAACGCTGCTGGACCATGTCTGGCGCAAGCCCGGCAAGGGCTGGTTCATGCTGCTGGGCATCACGTCCGCGGCGCTGGGCCTCCTGGTCGTTGGTGTCACGTACACCCTCGCGCGCGGCATCGGCGTGTGGGGCAACAACCAGCCGGTGGGCTGGGCGTTCGACATCATCAACTTCGTCTGGTGGGTCGGTATCGGCCACGCCGGTACGCTCATCTCCGCCATCCTCCTGCTCTTCCAGCAGAAGTGGCGCACGAGCATCAACCGCTTCGCGGAGGCCATGACGCTGTTCGCGGTCATGTGCGCCGGCCTGTTCCCGCTGCTCCACACGGGCCGTCCCTGGTTCGCCTTCTGGCTGTTCCCCTACCCCAGCACCCTGGGCGCCTGGGCGCAGTTCCGCTCGCCGCTCGTGTGGGACGTGTTCGCCATCTCCACGTACCTCACGGTGTCCGCGCTCTTCTGGTACGTGGGCCTCATCCCGGACCTGGCGGCCCTGCGTGACTCGTCCAAGGGCAAGCTGCAGCGCACCATCTACGGCCTCTTCGCGCTCGGCTGGCGCGGCTCCGGCCGTCACTGGCACAACTACAAGGTTGGCTACCTGCTGCTCGCCGGCCTCTCGACGCCGCTCGTGGTGTCCGTGCACACCATCGTGTCGTTCGACTTCGCCGTGTCCCAGATTCCGGGCTGGCACGCGACCATCTTCCCGCCCTACTTCGTGGCCGGCGCCGTGTTCAGCGGCTTCGCGATGGTCATCACGCTCATCGTCCCCGCCCGCAAGTACCTGGGCCTCCGGGACGTGATTACCGACCGCCACCTGGAGAACATGAACAAGGTCATCCTCGCGACGGGCCTCATCGTGTCCTACGGGTACATGATGGAGCACTTCATCGCCTGGTACTCCATGAACCAGTACGAGTTCTGGACCTTCTACGTGAACCGCGCCACGGGCCCCTACGCCGGCGTGTACTGGCTGATGATCGCCTGCAACGTCATCACCCCGAACATCTTCTGGTTCAGGAAGGCCCGCACCAGCATCCCCATCATGTGGGTGGCGTCCATCGCGGTGAACATCGGCATGTGGTGCGAGCGCTTCATCATCATCGTGACGTCGCTGTCGCAGGACTTCCTGCCCTCCTCGTGGGACATCTACACGCCCACCTGGGTGGACTGGTGCATCTACATCGGCACGCTGGGCCTGTTCGGCACCCTGTTCCTCCTGTTCCTCAAGTTCGTTCCCGCCGTCGCGGTGAGCGAGGTGAAGGAGCTCCAGCTGGAGCTCAAGCACGCCGCCCACGCCGCCCATGGCAACGGACACCACGGCTCGGACGCCGCGGCCACCCACGGAGCGCACTAGCATCATGGAAGCCAAGGTCCTTGATTCCTGGGTGATGGCCGAGTTCGCCACCCCGGAAGCCCTCGTCTCCGCCACGCAGCAGATGCGCGAGAAGGGCTTCCAGGGGATGGACACCTACTCCCCGTACCCGCTGCACGGCGGGTCGGAGGCCCTCGGTCTGCCGCCCTCTCGCATGCCCTTCATCGCACTGGGCGGCGGCCTCACCGGCATGGTGACCGCCCTCACGATGCAGACGTGGATGAACACCGTCGACTACCCGCTCAACGTCGGCGGCCGTCCGCTGCTGAGCCTCCCGGCCTGGGTGCCCATCACGTTCGAGTTGAGCGTGCTGTTCGCCGCGTTCGGCATCTTCTTCGGCCTGCTCGGCCTGAGTAAGTTGCCGCAGCCCTACCACCCGGCCTTCGAGTCGGAAGAGTTCCGCAGCGCGTCCACGCACGGCTTCTGGCTGAGCATCCCGCACCCCACGGGGACGGACGCCGCGGACGTCAAGAACCAGCTGACGGCCCTGGGCGCGACCCACGTGACCGTCGTGTCGGGAGAGAACGAATGAGGTGGCTCATCCCCGCCGCCGGGCTCGCCGCGCTCACGGGCTGCAACGTCAGCTCGGAGTTCCTCCAGCGCATGGAGCACCAGGCCAAGTACGAGTACTACGAGACGTCCGAGTTCTGGCCGGACGGGCGCGCCATGCGCGTGCCCCCCGCCGGCACCGTCCCGCGCGAGCGGCCGGTGGGCAACCCGGGCATCTCCACGGGCCGCTCCAATGGCGTGGCCGTGAACGCCATCCCGCTTCCGGTGGACAAGCACCTGCTGGAGCTTGGCCAGAAGAAGTACAACATCGTCTGCTCGCAGTGCCATGGCGTGCTCGGCGACGGCAACAGCGTCGTCGCGGAGAACATGGCGCTGCGCCTGCCGCCGTCCCTGCTGGAGCTCGCGGACAAGCCGGCTGGCCACTTCTACACCGCCATCAACGAGGGCTACGGCATCATGCCGTCCTTCTCGGGTGAGCTCGACACGCGCGAGCGCTGGGCCGTCGTCGCCTATGTGCGCGCGCTGCAGGCCGCCCGCAGCACCGCCGGGACGCAGCCCGTCCCGCAGGAGAACCGATGACTGCCATGGAGCGCTACACCGGCACGCCCAAGCTGATGGTGCCCGCGTTCGGCCTGGGCGTGGTGGGCCTCGTGCTCACCGCCGTGGGCTTCTTCATGAACCCCGAGGCGACCAGCTTCAGCTACCTCTTGGGCTTCACCTACTGGGTCGGCATCAGCGTGTCCGCCCTCATCATGCTGGCCATCTTCCACACGGCGAAGGCGAAGTGGCCCATCGTCCTGCGCCGCGCCATGGAGACGATGTCCATCGCGGTGCCCGTCTTCGCGGTGCTCATCCTCGCCTTCATCCCCATGATGAAGCACATGTACCCCTGGGTGGATGGCTCGCCGCTGGCCGCCCACATCCACGGCATCGAGGTGGAGCACCTGTCGCATAAGAAGGCCCACTACCTGAACGGGACCTTCTTCGCCGTCCGCCAGGTCATCTACTTCGCGGTGTGGATCTTCGTCTCCCAGCGGCTGTACGGATGGAGCACCCAGCAGGACGAGGTGGGCGGCCTGGAGCTCACCGTCAAGCAGCGCCGCTTCTCCCCGGGCGCCCTGCCCTTCCTGGCGCTGACCATCACCTTCGCGTCCTTCGACTGGCTGATGAGCCTCACCCCGCTGTGGCAGTCCACCATCTTCGGCGTCTACTACTTCGCCGGCAGCTTCCTGGCCGCCTTCTGCGTCCTCACGCTGGCCACGATCCGGGCCCAGGGCAAGGACCTGTACGGCAGCCTGGTGAAGACGCCGCACTACCACAACCTGGGCAAGCTCATCTTCGCCTTCACGGCGTTCTGGGCCTACATCGGCTTCTCCCAGTTCCTGCTGGTGTGGATCGCCAACATCCCGGAAGAGGCCCCGTGGTACGGCCTGCGCATGTACGGCCCGTGGCGCGGCGTCTCCCTGGTCATCTTCTTCGGCCACTTCGTGCTGCCGTTCTTCACGCTGCTGTCACGCAAGCTGAAGGAGAAGACCGGGACCCTGGCCATCGCCGCCGTCTACATGCTTCTCATGCACGCCGTGGACCTGTATTGGCTCATCTGGCCGGCGTACTCCGGTGAGGCCGGTCCGACGTTCCACTGGACGCTCATCACGGCCTTCGTGGGCGTGGGCGGAGTCTCGGTGGGTTACGCCCTGTACCGGGCGCGCAACAAGTACACGTTCCCGGTGAAGGACCCCTACATCGCGGAGTCCCTGAGGTACGTGCAGCCATGAAGAAGACCCAGTCCGAAGTCGAATCGCGGGTCATCGTCGGCGCGCATGGCGTCGCCGCCGAGGAAGACCATCTGGTCATGGGGAAGATCATCGGCGTCGGTGTGGGCGCCATGGTCCTCTTCTTCGTGGGCGCGGTGTGGGCCTGGCGCATCCAGGTCGTCACCATGCAGGATGCCCAGCCGGACGGTCCTCCCCCCCGCCCCGCCGCGGTGGGCCAGTACGAGATTGGCATCGTGAACCAGCGCCTGTTCGAACAGGACTGGCGCGCGGCGGAGAAGCTTGGCGGCCAGCACCAGGCGCTGAAGAACGGCTGGGGTGACCAGCCGGGCGTCACCGCCCACAAGTCGCTGGGGCAGGCCATGGACCAGGTCATCACGACCGAGGCCCAGAAGGCCCGCGAGCCGGCTCCGGCGCCCACGCCGGCCCCGGCCCCCGAGCCCGCGCCGCACACGGC